>JAJZYO010000140.1 GCA_021798075.1 Actinomycetes bacterium | reverse complement strand
CTACTGAACAGTTACAAACGAAACGACAATTCTTGAACCTCCTCTTTCATACCTCTAGTTTCCACAAGTTACTCAAGCTTTGTCCCTCCAACGTCAACGGGCGCACCAAAACGGGGTGAACGTTGTGGGACAGATCGTACCTGACGCCATGCCGCTTTCCCACTTGTCCGCCTGACCATAATCGTCGCGCCGCCACCAGGGCTGCGGCGTCTTGGGCCGCGGCGAGGCGGGGCACACGGCCGACCGGGAGTCGCCAAAGGGGCCTCCACGAGCCCTGATCGTAGGTCGTTCGGCAAAGAGTCGGTGTTCAAAGCCCAGGACCTCCTAGGCGCTCTCCCAGGGCAGCACCGCGAGCGTGGGCCACGGTTGCGCCACTGAGAAAATGGCGTTGACAAGGCCCTCGTAAGGCGAACTCTACAGGTAACGCCCACGCTTGAGCCGCCCGTGGACCACGTCCCCTGCGTCGCGCACGTCAAAAGATCCGTGAGCTCACGGATGTCCCGCCCGGCCTCACCTGCTATACATACATGCTCATGACAATGCGTTGGCCACCCATGGCTCCGTCAGAGCGAAGTACCGGGCCCGGCCCGGTTGTTGGGCTGCGGATCGACGACTGTAGGGGCTAGTTGAGCCGGGCTTTCTGGCACCGGGGTTTGGCCGCGCCCCTGAGGCACCGCGACTTCCGCCTCTTGGCCGGCGCCTATTCTGTCTCGGCCGCAGGATCCTGGGCCTACAACGTCGCGCTCGCCGTGTACGTGTACGACCAGACCCATTCTGCAGCCTGGGTCGGGGCCGTGACCCTCGGCAGGTTCCTTCCCTCGGTCGTCTTGGGCACCTATGGGGGCGTGCTCGCCGAGCGCTTCGAGCGCACGCGGCTCATGGTGACCCTGGACCTGACGTCAAGCGGCCTCATGGGAAGTCTCACCGTCCTCGCCGCTTTCCACGGCGCCGTAGTGGCGGCCATAGCCATTGGCGCGGCCAACGGGGTCATCGCCATGGCCTACCAGCCAGCGGTGGCAGCCCTGACCCCCGAACTCGTCCCCGAGGACGAGCTTGCCGCGGCCAACACGCTCAACAACACCGTGGGCAACCTTGCCATCGTGGCCGGGCCGGCTGTCGGCGCGGCACTGCTCGCCGCGGGCAGCCCAACCCTTGCTTTTGCAGCCAACGCGGTGAGCTTCTTGTGGTCCGCGGCATTTGTGGCCCGCATTTCCGCTCGCAGCACGCCGGTCGACGTAACGGCGGGCGGCTCGGTCGGCCCCCTCCGCCAGATGCTGGTGGGCGCGCAGGCCATCCTCAGTTCGAGTAGCGCCACGGTCCTGGCCGCCTACAGCGTGGTGGCGAGCTTCGTGTACGGGGTTGACACCGTCCTTTTCGTCGAAGTGTCGGAAAGGCGCCTCGGGACCGGTGCCGGCGGCTACAGTTACCTGCTCGCCGGGCTAGGTGTGGGGGGCTTGCTGGCCGCAGGGCTGGTGCGGCGCATCTCGGAATCGCCCAAGCTCGGTACTGCGATCATCACGGCCATGGCCGTCTACTGCGCGCCCACTTTGGTGCTCGTCGCCGTCCGCCAGCCCGTGGTTGCCTTCGTCGTGGAGGTTGTACGGGGCGGGGGTACTCTGGTCGTGGACGTGCTCGCCATGACGGCCCTGCAACGCTCGCTGCCGAAGGAGAAATTGGCCCGTGTCTTCGGTGCCTTTTTCACCTTCGTCCTGCTTGCCATCGTGTGTGGTGCTGTCCTCACGCCGGTGGCCCTGCGCACCACCGACCTTGTCACCACTTTGTGGCTGGCAGGGGGCATGGTCCCGGCGCTCGGCTTGCTCGGCTGGCCCTGGCTTCGCCGCATGGACCAGGCGAACGTGGCACGCCTGGCCGAAATAGCCCCTCGTGTGGCGCTTCTGCAGCGCGCCGCCATCTTCGCCGAGGCCCCTCGCCCCGTCCTCGAAAGCCTTGCACGCGCCTCGGCGACCCAGGAGGTCGTGACAGGAAAGGAAGTGGTGAAAGAAGGCGAACCAGCCGACGCGCTGTACATAGTCGAGTCTGGGGCGCTGACGGTGACATCGAAGGGTGCCGGGGGTGACCAAGGCCCTCTCAATTCCCTGGGGCCGGGCGATTATTTCGGGGAGATCGGGCTGCTCCACCGCATGGCGCGCACTGCGACCGTGGCAGCCCTTTCCCCTTGCCGCCTCCTGCGAGTGGACGGCGCGGCCTTTCTTGACGCGCTATCGTCTGGTGTCGCCTCACCGTCGTTGCTGGAGGGAGCCCAAGTTCGTCTGGCGCGTACGCCCCTGTATTGTGCGCGCCAAGGCGAGGTGCCGGGAGCAGCGAGCGCTGCGACGACCTTAGCTTAAGCGTGTTTTCACGAAAAGTGCGCGTGAGGTTACACAGCGTAACGCCCTTACTTCTGGGTACAGAAGAGCCTCTATGGGAGTGTTGGTGGTACTAACATCCAATCTTCGGACCGTCCCACTAAGCCGGCCCGAGGAGCTGAAGGGAGTATACCTTGCAGTGGGATAAGTCCCGCTATATGAAAGCTTTGTTGCTGCCCGTAGCCGCGGCTCTGGTCGGAGCAGCCTGGGCGCCCGTAGGCAGCGCCGCCACCAGCACGAAGTACTATGAGGCGAGCCTGGGTGACCAGCCGACCGAGGACGTACCCGTCCTCACGCCCTCCGTCGTCACGGTAACGCTCACAAACGACCCATCGAGCAACCAGACCTTTGGCTCAGCGCAGCTCACTTTCCCCAACCTGACGTCGGCTGAGCTTAACGTCACGGCCGTGCCGTCCGGTTGGACTGCGCAGCTCGTCCAGACGACAGCTCCTGCGGTGCTCCAGCTCACCAGCGCCGGCCCTGCCTACGCGATATCCCCGGGTGAGTCCCTTGACATCGCGGTCCAAGTGGACGAGCCGTACGTGGGCTCGTTGGTCTTCACCACGCAAGTCAAGCAGTCCAACGACTTCCTCGGCCACAACAACGCCTTCACGCTGCTGGGGGGCGACCCCAGCATCGTCGTCTACCCTTACCTGAGTTTTTCCACCCAACCGCCCCCCGATGTCCTGCTCTCGGTGCCGGCGAGCAATAGTTACATCTACATGTGCCAGCCTTCGGTGGACCCCCAAGCGGTCACCGTGCAGGTGGACGGCCCGAATAATGTCCCGTTGGACCAATCGAACGTCCCAGTCACGATCACGGGCTCCCAGGGCCTCGGCCTTTATAACAACGCCGCCCCAACGGGGACTCCGGAGCCGGTCGGGCCAGGGGGTATTACCGTCTACACCGATGGCTCGGGCCAAGCCGTCTTTGGCCCGTCGACGGGCGCGTGCACTTATGGGTTGGCTTCCAATACCCCAGGTAACGACTTCACACTGGGCGCCTCTTCTTTTGGTGCGACTACGAGCTCTGACCCGTTCAGCGTCATACAGTACAAGCTGAGCTTCTCTCAGCAGCCACCTGCCGACCTTCAGGCGTCGCTCCAGAAGTCCGTCCAGCCGGCATACAGCTATATGTGCCCGCCCGTCGCGGTGCAGGTCGAGTCCGTGCCCACCACCTCGGACGGCACCCCAACCCCAATTTACGCCCCAGGTGTACCGGTCACTATTGGCGTTTCCCCCAATGGTACGCCCAACCCGGGCCTCTACTACGGCACTACCTCTGTGACGAGCGAGACCGTGAGCACCAACAGCAGCGGTGTGGCCGTGTTCAGCGGGTCCGGTTCGTGCACAGCCGGCTTCGCTGCCACCAACCTGGGCGCTGGTTACAAACTGGCCGCGAGTTCTCCAGGAGCGGTGGCGGCTGCTGACTCCAACGCGTTCAACGTTGACCAGTACGTGAACACATCGTGCAGCGGGGACTGCAACACGGGTACTCTCAAAAGCTCGAGCACTGGCACCACCGCCGACGTAAGTGCCACCAACGGGCCGAGCGATTACGAGCTGGCGGGCTCGTTCGGCCAAGACCTGTCGCTTTCTTATTGCAGCAGTGCGGTAGGCAACAATGACGTCTTCAACACCAGTGCCACCGACCAGCCAGTGGGCGAGATTACATTCGTTTTCCCCAAGTCCGTCGTCAACGAGGTGCCCAACAACGGCACGCCCCTGATGCCGATATGTGCCGGCGCCAACGCACAGTTCCCTGGCTCCACAAATGTAAGTACCACGTACCCGGGCGAGGCCCCCTGGCAAGGGCTACTCGAGAACTGTGACAACCTCACTAGTTCGACCCCGCTCGTGATGTGCGTGGTGTCGCGGTCCAAACAGGCGGCTAACGAGCAGGTCGTCGTCTACACGAGCTCGCTCACAGATCCTATGTACGATGGCTGATAGGGGACTGACCGACAAGGGATAACGCACTTCGGGCAGCCGGGAGGACACCCAATTGCTCGAGCAAGGCGTCCTTCGTCGCCGTCAGCCCGTCGGTTAGGGCTTCGGGCCAGAGGCTGGCCATAGCCTGCAGGGAAAGAGCCAGTTCGTAAGGGTGTTCCCGGGTGCGGGCGACGTCGATGCTGCGCTCCAAGTGCTGGCGAGCCAAAGCTCGGTCACCGCGCGCCGAGACCTCGGCAACGGCCAGGACGCGCAACAGCAACGGCAGGACGAGGTCACGCCCCGCCAACTTGGCCGCGTCGGACAGGGTCTCCGAAGCCAGGGAGCGGGCAGCTTCGATGTCACCGGCCAGGAGGTGGGACTCTGCCAGGACTGCACGAGCGTGGACTACTTCCAAGGCTTCGCCGTCTGCTTCGAATAGGTCCTGTGCCTCTTCGAGTGATGCCCGCGCCCGTTCGTATTGACCGCGCCGGGCCGCCACCCGGCCGAGCAGCAGGGCGGCGTAAGCGATGAAAGAGGGGGTCCTCGCAGCACGGAAGGTCCTCATCGTCTCGGTCAGTATGTCCTCGGCCTCTGCCAGACGGCCCTGATCGGAGAGGATCTCCGCGATGTTGCCCGCCGTCATGGCAGCGGTCCACTGGTCGCCGGCCTTCTGCCAGGCGCTCCGCGCGTCCGCGTAGCACTTCGCTGCTTCCGACCAGCGACCGGCAAAATAGGCTCGGATCCCGATCTCGTTCAGGGCTCGCCCCTCCAGCCACAATTGGCCCCCGACGTCGCGGAGAATCTGGAGCGCTGCCCGTGCCCGCTCGCCGTCGCCCGTCCCGACAGTGAGTTCGGCCTGGTCGAGAATGAGGAGTGCCTGCGCTTCGACGTCTCGGGCCTCGGCCGACCGGGCAAGCGCTGTAGCCTCCTGCAGAAGCCGCACCGCCTCGCGGCTCCGGCCTTGACGCTGACGTACCCGGCCGTAATGGACTTGGATCTCTGCCCTCAGCCGGGCAGAGATGTTGTCACTGGCATCGCCGAGGGAGCGCTGCGCCACCGACAACATGCGCAACGCGGTCGGGTACTGCCCGGCGCGGTCCGCGGTCAACGCCACCTTGTAGTGCAGGCGGGCGCGTTCCAGAGGCGTCGTGGCCCATCTGCGGGCCAAGCGGTACGTGTTCTCAGCGCTACTGAACTCGCCGAGGCGGCTGCGGGCGTCCCCGAGAGATTCGGCTACGGCGACGAGTTCGCTGTCCGGCACCTCGCGGAGTGACCGGCCTGCGGCGAGGGCCTGCTCGAAGAACGTCGCCGCCTCCGCGCTGGCGTACACGCCCCAAGCTCGTTCCGCCGCCATTCTGGCGTAGCGCCAAGCAGCCTGGTGCTGGCCGGCGTGGCCGAAATGGACGGCCAGGAGGGCCGCGATCTCGGGAGCGCCCTCACCAGCCTGGTTTTCGAGGACCTGGGCCGCCTTGGCGTGCAGCTCGCGTCGCCGCGAGTAGGAGAGCCCCTCGTAGGCCGCCTCGCGCAGCGTGCTGTGCCGGAACCGCATCTCCCCCGGCCCCTCTCCCGCCAAGAACTCCCCGAGCCCTCCCAGTTCGGC
>JAJZYO010000139.1 GCA_021798075.1 Actinomycetes bacterium | reverse complement strand
GGAAGCTGTCACGGGCGCAGGCAAGACGATGGTGGGGATCGCCGCGGCTCTCGAAGAGCTCGCCCGGCGAGGCCAGGTTGTCGTGCTCGTCCCTACGGTCGAGCTCCAGCGCCAGTGGTCGGCACAGCTCGCCGCCCGTCTTCCCGCTTTGAGCTCAGCTGGCCGCATGGGTGCTGGCCGCATGGGCGCTGGCCGGCACGACTCGTTGGCCAGCCACGACATCCTTGTGGCCGTCGTCAACAGCGCCCGGTCACAGGACGTGAGGCCAACCCGCCAAGGCGGGCTGCTTATTGCCGACGAGTGCCACCGTTATGGTAGCGCCTTCAACCGTCTCGCCCTTGACGGCCGTTTTCGGCGCCGGCTCGGCCTTTCCGCCACCTACGCTCGTGACGACGACGGCAATTTGGAATGGCTCGACCCCTATTTCGGTGGCACGTGCTTCAGGCTCGGTTACGACCGCGCTGTCAGGGATGGGATAGTCGCGCGCTTCACCGTCACCCTGAGCGGCGTCGAGCTGCCCGCAGGAGAGCGGGCGTACTACGACGAGCTGACCGAGCAGATGGGGGCGCTTTGGAGGTCGCTGGTCGAACGCTACGGATTGCCGGAGACGCCGTTCGAAGAGTTTATGAGGGCGCTAGCGGGGTTGGCGGACAGCGACAACGCGGGCGCCTCGACCGCCCGGTCCTACCGCCGGGCGATGCTGGAGAGGCGCCGCCTGCTCGCGGACACCGAGGCCAAGGACTGGGCGCTGGCTCGCCTGGCGCCGGAGGTCCGGGCCGCCGAGCGAACGCTCGTCTTCACGCAGAGCATCGCCGCCGCCGAACGGGCTAGCCGGGTGCTCGCCAGCTGCGGTTTTCGCGCCGCGGCCGTCCACTCTGCGATGGCGCCGCGCGAACGGGCCGAGGTGCTCCCCCGCTTTGCGAAGGGCAACCTTTCGGTCCTCGTTGCACCCAGGGTCCTCGACGAAGGGATCGACGTGCCCACGGCGGACCTGGCCGTGATCGCCGGTGCGAGCCGGTCCCGCCGGCAAATGGTCCAACGGATGGGCCGGGTCCTCCGACGAAAGCCCGGAGGCCGGTGGGCGCGCTTCATAGTGCTCTACGCCGAGCGCACGGTAGAAGACCCCGCCTCCGGCGCCCACGAAGCCTTCCTCCATGAAGTCGTGCCCGTGGCCGAAGAAGTCACCTACACCCACAGGCCGAAAGTTGCGATGCCAGCGCCCCGATGTCACGGCTAGGGCCCGTGGGAGGCCGGCACGGGCTCGGGCATGATGGATTCGGGCCCTAACTGTGGCGGGCGGTGAAATCTGACAGGTGTACCACTACTGCTCTTGGTGGTACACTTTTCGTCGTGCCGACGGTGAAGCCCCGCTACCAGATAACCGAGACCGCTGGCATAGGACGCGCCTTGGACATCGCAGCGCGGCGGTGGCCGGGCGAACCACGCTCCAAGCTGCTGGTACGCCTGGTCGAGGCCGGCAGCGCCGCCCTCGAGCGGGAAGGCAGTGACGCAGGCCGCCGCCGCCAGGAAGCGATCCAGGCCACGAGCGGCAAGTACGAGGGCGTCTTCAGTCGCACCTACCTGAGCGAGCTGCGTGAGGACTGGCCCGAGTGATCACCCTCGACGCCAGCGTGGTGGTAGCCCATCTCTCCCCGCACGATCCCCACCACCACGCCGCCACCGCCTACCTGGAGGAGGCGAGAGCCTCGGACTTCCTCATGCACTCGTTGAACCTCGCCGAGGTCCTCGTCGGCGGCGCCAGGGCAGGACGTGGCCAGGAGATGCTCGACGACCTGCTCGCCATCGGCATCCGGGTCGCGGAGCGCCCCGACGGCGAAGCGCTCCGGCTGGCCAACCTGCGGGCGAGCTCAGGCTTGAAGCTCCCCGACTGCTGCGCACTCGACACCGCGCTGTTCACCGGCTCCACCCTGGCCACTTTCGACAAGCACCTGGCCAAGGCGGCACGCCGGCGCCACGTCACCGTCGCCCCCGCTCCCGACCCCCAACCGCCGGGGTCTCCGTCCCGCTGACGGGCCTCCTTTGACCGGCGAGCGACGCCGACCGCAGCTGCCGTGCTCGTCTGGCCCGACGGCTGGCTACGTGCTTGCGGACACAGGAACCTGAATGGTGCCTAGGGAACCTGAAGACTCGAACTCATAGCACTGCAATGCTGACGTGTCCCAAGGCATGGTGCCACATCCTCTGTCGGCAGCCTTTTTCCGTTCTCGGTGCAGGGTTACAGGGAACCGCCGGTGGGCTCAGTACTCGCCCTTGATGACGAAGTACGAGCCGCGGATCGTCCCGGCCAGCTTCGACTTTTGTCGCGCGAATTTGAAGGCACCGAGTTCGGCGGGGACCTCCATGCCTTCGGAAAGCTTGAACCCAACCGCTCGCTTCTTCGGGTCGTCGCGAGCGTACATAACGTTTATAGAGAGCCCGTTCTCGTAGAACACGTACGGCCACCGGACGTTCTCGACCTCGACGGCAGCTACCTCCAACGGGGGCGAGGCGATGGCGATATCGCGCTCCACCTTCAGGATGCGATGGACCCAGTCGACGATCTCTTTGGCCCTGTCCGCCGGTTCGACGGTGAACACGAAGTCATACTTGTTCTTGAAGTAGCGAGCTTCGTTCGCCCGCAGGCCAGCCAGCGCAGGCGCCACCGGGGACGACTCCAGGCCGGTGGTGGACACGTTGACGAAGTCGACCGCGTAGCTCATGGCGTCGCCATCGTACGCGAGGGCCCCGCAATCAACACAAACCGCCCAGGAGAGTGAGCGTGCCGCGCCAGGTCACGCGGTGCTGGATCGGCCGCCAGGCCATGTCACCGATGTGGACGAAGTCCTCCGGAACGGCACCGATCAGTGCGGGCACCCAGTCAAAGCGGGTGAGCTTGCCAACCAAGCTGTCTTGGTGGGCGATCTCGAAAAACCGACATGGCCCCGCCCTCCTCGTGGGGACTTGTGACTGACACCAAGGTCGCCAAGTCAGCTGAGCCTGCGTCGGTAACGGACCTCTGTCATGGGGAAGCCACGGCTGCTGTCCTCTTTGCTCGCCCCGTCGGGGGCCAAGCCGGCCGCCTCGTAGAAGCGGCGCGCCCGCTCGTTCGTGCCCAGCACCCAGAGCGTCGCCTCTGTAAACCCAGAGCCCGGGAGGCTCTCGAGGGCTGCGCTCATGAGCGCCCTGCCAAGCCCCCGGCCCCAGAACTCGGCGAGCAGGTAGATGGCCCGCACCTCCCCTTGCGCGCTGGCATCTTCATCGCGCGACGGCCCGACGCTCGCGAAGCCGACCACCTTGCTGTCTGCTTCAGCGACGAAGACCGCCTCGCCTGCTTGGTGGCCCTCGCTCAGGTAGTCAGCCCAGGCTTGGCCCCGCTGGACGGGGTCGAGCCCGTCCAGGTAGTCCTCGGGGACGAGGCCCTTGTAAGCCGCCTGCCACGAGCGGACATGTACCAGCCCGATGCCCCTTGAGTCGCCCACAACAGCGAGCCGGATGTTCACAACTTCGATCGTGCCCATCGTGGGCGACCAACGAACCAGGTCCACCCTCTTCTCGCCACGGGCGACTACAACTGGGTTGTGGCCACCAAGCTCTCACGTTCTCCGTCGAAGCCGGCGCCGCTCACTCTCAGCCTCGACGACCAGCTGAAAAGGTTGTTGGCCGACTGGCGGCGCCGGGAGGGGCGTTTGCCGACGCTCGCCGAGGTGTCGGCGGCGATGGGCTGGGCCCCCGAGGAGGCTAGGCGCCAGGTCGCTGCGCTGGGCGCTCGCCGACCTGACAAGGGCACAGACGACCAGGCACCGCCACAGCCAAAGCAAGGGCCCGGGCAGAAAGGGCCCGGGCAGAAAGAGGCGGTGGGCCGACCGGCGGACCGCTTGGCACGGGCCGCCTGGTACGCCCTGCGCCGGGAGGGGCACACCCCCACCGAGGCCGCCGTGCGAGGCCGTGTGGCCACCTGGGCCGAGAGCAAGGCAGCCAGGAAGGCCCGAGCTGAGCGCGCCCGCCAGTTCGTCGAAGCCGATGGGGCGAGGGCAGCAGAGTGGGTTCGGGCGTGGCGGGCCGAGCACGGAGAAGGGCCGCTCTGGTCAGAGCTCTGTGCGGCGATGGGCTGGCCGTGTCGGTTAGGCGAAGCGACGGTCCGCGCGCTGCGCGACGCCGGGTGGGTCACCTTCACCGAGGAGACCCGCTCGCTCGACGTGCCCTGCGGTGCCGGCCACCAGCCTGGCGCGGGGGCTGACGGCACGGTCCTGTGAACCTCAGGCAGCTCGGCTGCTGAACAGGGCTCACCTCGCCACCTCCGGGGGACTGCTCGCGCGCCCTCCGCCTCGGCGTCGCGCCCGGCGCTCTACGTCGAGAGGTCGAGAGCTGGAGCCCGACAAGCTCCGCCGGTGCCTCCCCCGAGGAACGGCAGGAGCGAGGGCTACCGGCGACCAGGTCCTCCCGCCCGTCGGTTGTCTATCGAGCAGGCGGCCGGCGCTCAACCAACTCGTTTCTCGGTTGACGAAGTCGACGGCCGGGCTGGCCGACCTCGGCAGGCCCGAGGTGACCAGCGACCAGCTGGCCCCGGCGTCCGCCCCTGGTTCCACCCACAAGCAGCGCTCAGGAGTTCTTGCCGTGACGGCAGAGTTGCCCGTCTTCGTGGGCGCCAGCCGCCCCCGCTACCGCAGCGGGAACCAAGGCCCCGTCGCAAGGGTTCAGAGGAGGATGACGTCTGGCGCGAAACGGCCTGCCTTCTGGGCCTGCTGTGCAGCCCTGGTGGCGAGCCTGTGCGGCCCCCTGCCCGCGGCCGCGAGCAAGGCTTCGGCCGAATCGACGACGACCACGACGGTGCCTTCGTTGCCGCTTGACATCGTCTCGCGGGGGACGGCCAGCGTCCCTCCACCCAGCGTTGTGGCATCGGCGGGGCCGGCGAGCGGCCAGATAGGCCTGGTCTTCACGTCCGCGCAGACGGGCTACCTGGCCGCCGTCCCCGAGCCCCAGACCTCTGGCTATGCCGCTGGCGCCACGAGCGTGCTGCAGCGCACCACCGACGGCGGGGAGAGCTGGGCGACGGTCTGGCGGGGCCGTGACATCGTGCTCCATTGGGTGGGGACGATCGCCGGTGCGGTGGTCGCCGCAGGCGTGGGGAGGCGTGGCCCGCTCCTCGTGGAGAGCGCCGACGGCGGGGACTCCTGGCACGAGGTACCGGTTGCGATCTCTCTCCCGACGGCAACTGCCCGAGCCGCCCAAGGCGGTGGTGCCGCCTGGTACTGGGCCACCTCGACGCTGTACTTCGCCAACCAGCGGGTGGGCTTCGCCTACCCGAACGCCATGTACGGCGAGGACGCAGCGTCGCCGGGGCTGCTCTTCCGCACCACCGACGGGGGCCGGCGTTGGGCGCCCGTGCCCTTCCCCGGCGGCACACCCAGCGGAGGGCTCGCCTTCGTCGACGCCACCCACGGCTTTGCCACGGGACTGAGCGCGCTCTCAGCCACCGGCTCGGAGCTTCGTCGCTGTACCAGCCAGATCTGGCGGACCTCCGACGCCGGGGCCAGCTGGCGGGCGGTCCCCGGGACGTGCGCTGGCTACATGCTCACCTCGCTTTCGTTCCCCACGCCCGGCCGGGGCTACGCGGGCGGAGGCAACTACGCCAAGTACGGCCTGGCCCCCCAGCTCGCGGTGCTGTCGACGGCCGACGGGGGCCGCCGCTGGTCACAGGTGTTCGCCACGGCCAAGAGCGCGGCCGTACCGGGCGAGGGGTACGGGGGGCCGTTCGGCGAGCTGCATTTCTACGATGCGACGCACGGCGTGGCGTTGGCCGGCGGCTGCACCATGGGAGCCAATGGGCCGTGCCAGGGCCAGGTCTGGTGGACAAGCGATGGCGGGCGGTCCTGGTCCGCCCAGGACGAGCGGGGCTCGCAGCTGGCGGTCGCCGGCCATAGCGGT
>JAJZYO010000138.1 GCA_021798075.1 Actinomycetes bacterium | reverse complement strand
TCAAGCCCTCACCGAGATTGAGGCCGCGCGCGACGACCTGGCCCACGGTCGAGTGTTCACAGCAGAGGACCTGCGCTCCAAGTACCTGCATCGGTGAGCCCGCCCGCCTACCGGGTGCTCGTCACAGCGACTGCCGAACGGGCTCTCGGCCGTCTGCCTGAAGGAGTGGTGGCCGCAGTCGTCGAGTTCATGGTCGGAGCCCTGACCGAGTCTCCTCGGCGCGTAGGCCACCCGCTTCGTCAGGAACTGACCGGACTATGGGCAGCTCGTCGGGGACCGTACCGGGTCATCTACGAGATCGACGACGAGCAGCCGGTCAAGGTGCTGAGGATCGACCACCGAGCCGACGTATACAGGCCCCGCTGAACCAACCCCAACATCACCGAGCGCCCATCCCCAAAACAACGGACCCCTACCATCCCATAGCGCCGGTCGGTGGCCGTTTCGCGGTCGGTGCGACATGCGTTACTGAACTGGCCCGGCCCAGTTGCCGACTGCCGCTTGCGGACAGTGTGCTGCACTGGGGACGTGTCCGAGAACGTGTCGGTCCGCCTCGAAGACAGCCTGGCCCAGGGGCTCCGCGTGCGAGCCCGGGCGGCCAGCGAGACCTTGTCTGACCGCTTGCGTCACTACGCGGACGAGGGGGTCAGGCGCGACGAGCAGCCATTGATCACCTCTCGGGACGGCCCCACTCGGCGGCGCGCCGGACTGCTCGGCGGACCCGACGTATGGGAGGTCGCGATGTGGATCGACGACCTGGCCGCAGAGCCGGATCCCAGCGGAACCCTGGTCGGTTGGAGCACGTGAACTCGCGTTACCGGCCCGCGTGCGGCCGTCGGATCGGTGTTTCTGGTGAGGGCGCCGGCGGCGCGGCCTCTATAACCAGATCAGTTCATAAAGGCGGCAGCTAGCACACGCTGTCATTTGGCCAGCCTTTCACCTCCCAGTCACCGTTCGTTCACCGTGATTTCGCTTGGCGGTCAACTCCGCAGCCGACACTGTGGAAATGGCCACGAAACTGCGGCTTGGGCCGGGCTCGTCGCCGGAGGCGAGGGGGCGCGACTCGCCTCTGGGCCCTCCATGGGCCGGCCCGGCGAGGGTGGCCCACCCCAAAGTGGAGGCGTCCGTGCAGGTCGCTCATCCCCTCGGGATGAGCGCCGTACCCGCCGACCTGGAGGGCGCGGGCTTCGAGGTCGTGGTGGCAAGGGACGCCAGCGCGCCCTCGCGGCCGCGGTCGGAAAACAAGCCGACGTAGGGGTGGTGGACGGGCGCTTCGAAGACGACGGCTTGTCGTTTTGCCAAAGGCTGTGGGCCGAGGTCCCCGGTTTCCCCGTGCTCTTGACCGGCCCCAACGACGAGGATCAGGTGACCCGGGCCCTCGCCGGCGGCGCCGACGATTACATCGTGCTCCCGCCCCGTCCGGGGAACTGGTGGCGCGGGTGCGTGCGGTCTTGCGGCGCGCACCGCCGAGACCGCCTCCGCCCGGCCCGGGCCAACGAGTGCTCCAGGTCGGTGACGTACGCCTGGACCCGGCGAGGCTCGAGGTGTGGCTCCGCTCGGAACGCGTCCACCTTCTCTTACGTGATTTCGAACTGCTCCGGCTCCTCATGGAGAACTCTGGCATCGTGCTCCCACGGTCGAGCCTGGTCAACAAGCTCTGGGGTCCCTATGCCCCGCTCGACAGCACGAGCCTCGAGGTCCACGTACGGCGCCTCCGTGCCAAGCTCGAAGACGACCCCGGGGACCCCGAGCGCATCACGACGGTGCGGGGCGTCGGCTACCGCTACCACGGAAAGGGCTGACGAGAGCGAAGCAGTGCCAGATCTCGCCCGACGACGGCCCTGTTGTAGGGGCCCGTTTATTTCGAGTTGAACTCGGCCGCGTAGGCTCTCGTTGTCGTGAGCCTGGCGAGCCGTTCCCTGGCCGGTAAGCTCTCGGTCTCCCACCTGGCGGCGCAACTGAGCCGCGAGCGCCCGGCCGGCGAGAGCGACAGGACGGCCTCGGCGACGAGGGCGAGGAACCGCGACGAACACGGCCTCCGGCGGTCGCCGAGGCCGTCAGGTTGCTCCCACGGGAAAGCGGCGCCCGGTTCTCCGCCTCCGGCGGGCAAGGGTACGCGCGCACTTTATTAGCTCGGACCTGTGAGGGGGCGTCCCATGAGCACCGAGTCCCAAAGGTCCCCGTTACGGCGCCGGTAATGGCGTACCTTGCGCCCTTCCTCTACGAAGCCTGCACTCCGGTAAAGCCGGATGGCGGCTTCGTTGTGGGGCCATACTTCGAGGGCCATCTTGTCCGCCCCGGCGTCCGCCGCCCACTGTATGGCCGACTCGAGCAGCAATCTGCCTATGCCTCTGCCGCGCCAGGCCTCGACGACGAGCATCCCGATGTCGGCAACGCCGTAGGGCGCTATCGAAACCCAGATGTGGCCGACCATGCTTGGCCCGTCTGCGCCGCCCGGAATGCAAGCCACCAGGACGGTCGCGTAGTCGTCCGCCAGTGCCGAAGCGAGGCGCTCGCGCCGTGCGTCCCGGTCGAACGGGACCTCGGCCCCGATCCAGCGGCCTTCTGAGGCGACCTGCCATGTCTGTTCCACGATGATGTCGAGGTCGCTTTCGCTGGCCTGGCGGACCTCTGCTCCGCCAGGCCGTGCCGGGGTGGTCTCCATGCGAGCAGTCTTGCCCCGCTCCACACGAGGTGCCCCGTAATTCCCCCGCGCGCGCCCCAGACCAGTCCGGCGCCGGGCCCGAGCCGTCGCTCGGGGTGGCCGGCGGGCGGGGTGGCGAACGCAAGAGCACCCCTCAAGGCGGGACGATCTGTGTGTGCGCGCCGGAACCCGCGCGCTTCGTCATGCCGGCCCGATCGTTGCCACAGGGCACCAGGCCTCACGGCGGTGGGATGCCCGCGCAGTTATGCTCCGGGGACCGCCTGGAGGCCGCGCTCGGTGGGCCAGATGAACAAGCCATCCGCCTTCACGCCCACGTTGGCCGGTTGTGTTCTGGGCAAGCCCGGTAGCGTCTTGCCGTCCCACGAGCAGGTGCCGAAGACGGGCATGGCCGCGCGCGGGGAGGGGTTGCTCAGGCCTTGAGCCTCGGTGAGCTGGTAGCTGAGCACGTGTTGGCACCAGAAGCGCTGCTGCACACCGGCAGGATCCGTCGCGCCGTTCACGGTGTCGAGGACAAGCCACTGGCCATTACGACCCTCGACGACCATGTGGGTGCTGTCGAGGAAGGCCACGTCGTTACCGCCCATCAGCCCGCTGACATTGTAGACGCGAAAAGCCCACGTAGTGTGGCCGGTGCTCACGTCGAGGCCCTTCAGGGTGAGTGCCAAGCCTGCAAAAGCGGACGTCCCCTTTGGGGTCTCCGTGGCAACGCCTGAAAGGTCGCAGACGACGTCGGATGCGAGGAACTGCAACGGCCCGCCGCAAAGATAATCGCCCGCCACCTCCCAGTTGACCCGCCCGGTAGCCTCCGCGATGCCGAGGGTCTTGAAATTGCCAAGAGGCATTCGTGTGCCCGTAGGCGCATACCCGACGGACCCGATGTTCAAGCCTTCCTTGGCGACGAAGTCCCAGCCGTAGTTCGGGTCGTACTTACCTCCCCCGAAGAGCACGGCCACGCTCCGGCGCCACAGGACCATGCCGTTGGTCGACACCTCTGCCAACGTGGGCCTACCGCCGCTGATCTCCCACAACCCGCCTTGGGGCGGGAACCCTTGCTGAGCCACCGCCATGTTGCGCTCTGGGCCGGTGATCGTGCGCACCAGATGGCCGGTCGCCCCGTTGACCATCAACAGCGATGTGGTGGAGGGCCCGGTCGCGATGGCCACACAGAAGTCCGTGCCGGTGCCGCAGACGACTGGTGCGTCCGTCACGAGCATCGGGTTTCGAAACCCCCAGTTCAGCATCCCCGTTGAAATGTTGACTCCCTGTATGAACACGTACGGGTCGGTCGCCTTGCCAGCTGGGGCCAGGTTCAGCACCGTCCCGTCGACGGCGATAGGCGAGTACGAGACGCCGGCCGTCATGGCCGAAGGCGAACTGGCCGCGCTCCATAGCCGATGGCCCGTTGCGGGCGAGATTGCCGTGAGCTGCATGGCATGGGAGGTTGTCACGTCCAGCACGAGCACGGCACCGCTGGATAGCGTCGGCCCGCCGACGACGTCGAGCGGCGAGAGCGACCACCCCGAGGTGCTCGCCGATGCGACGACCGACGAAATGGCAGTGGCGGCGCCAAGCCAGGTCCCGGCCAGCGTGGCCAGCGCCAAGGTGACCCCAAGTCCTCTACGAAGCGGTCGCCTATTCCAATGCGCCGCTTGCCGAGGACTGCACGCGACACTGGCCGGTGCTGCCACAGACGATCTCTCGCTGGCACAAAGCCCAACGGAGCGAGCCATTAGTGTCCTCCTTCGTCGCGGTGGGCGGCGCCCGGGTCGTGCCACGTTCACCTGCAATAGGGACTCGGAGGGTGCGAGAAAGAACTTTACTGACTGAGCGCACAGACGGGCCTTGTAGCTCGCCTGCTGCGCGGGGTTGGGCCCCGATCGCCCTGTCGCGTGCCGACGGGCAGGCCTGCACGGCTCGGAGGAACCGGTTGCTCGGCCTCGGCCAGGGACCGGGTGTTGCCGGCGCCACCGCCTCCACGCTCGGGTACCTGGGGCTCGACGGCGCCGGTCCCCGGGTCGTCAGGCCGCGGCTCCAGCGTCAGGCTGACGAACTGACCGTGCGTTGGGCAACCGAGTACCGGAGGCCAGGGCTCGGGAAGGCTCGATGACGTTCAACCAGTAGCACGCGTCCCGATCGTCGAACACCCGGGGCAGAGCCTCGCGGTAGCGGCACAGTTGGCTCTCCGGCGTTGCGTAGCTCGGCCCGAGAGAGCAGTATGCGCAGGCGTGACCAGTAGCGCGTCCAGGTCCCGAGAGGTCAACCGGGTCACCACGGACGACGGCGTCCGGCTCTGGACGGAGACCGGCGGTTCAGGCCCGGGCATGGTCCTCCTCCACGGTGGGCCGGGCCTGTGGGACTACCTGGGACCCCTGGCTTCGTCCCTGGAGGACACGCTCACGATCGTCCGCTACGACCAGCGGGGGGCGGGCCGCTCGGATCATGCGGGCCCGTACTCGCTCCAGCGGTTCGTCGCCGACTGTGAGGCGGTCCGGGAGAGCTCGGGCTTCGAGGACCTGGTGGTCGCCGGCCACTCCTGGGGAGCGGGCCTTGCCCTCCTCTACGCCCTTTCGCACCAAGAACGAGTGCGCGGGGTGCTCTACATAGCCGGCGTCGGCTTCGACTGGCCTGCGTGGAAGGCCGAGTTCCACCGCGAGCAGCTTTCCCGGCTCTCGGAGGAGGAGGCAGCCCGCCTCGCTGCCTTCGACGCTCGCGACAGCCTCGGCCCGGACGAGGAGCGCGAAAGGGCCCGGTTGCGCTGGGTCACCGACTACCGCTACCGCACCGTTGGGGAGGAGCGGGTGGCGGAGATGCTCGCTGCTGGCTTCGCGGTCAACCACACGAGCAACCAGCTCCTGTCGCACGAACTCGAAGCGACCACCGCGGACGAGTGGTACAGCCGCCTGGCTGAGCTCCACTGCCCTGTCCTGGTCGTCCAAGGGTCCGCCGACCCTCGGCCCCTGGCAGCCGTCGACGGGATGGTCGAGGCACTGCCCCAGTGCAAGCGGGTGATCCTGGAAGGCGGGCACTTCCCGTGGGTTGAAGACGCCACCACCTTCCACACGACGGTGCGGACCTGGCTGAGGGAGGGGCCCCGCCTTGTCCGATCAGTGCCGGACAAGGCTTATTAGCCCATTGCCTCTTAGCCGTTCCGGCGAAGGGCCGGCGCTCGCCCTGGGCTCGCCGCATATGGCTCGCTCGGCTCGAGGTAGTTCGCTCCGCGCAGCGGTTCAGCACCGGCTCCTCGACCCGTCTGCACAAGGAGGGACCATAGCCGTTGA
>JAJZYO010000137.1 GCA_021798075.1 Actinomycetes bacterium | reverse complement strand
CGCTCTTGCTGCCGGCGACCTGGGCGCTTATGGCGAGGCGATGGTCGCCAACACCGACGCCCAGGCAGGTCTTCACCCGAGCCTTGTCAACCCGCTCGCCCGAGAGGTCATAGGAACTGCCGCTGGGGCAGGGGCGCTCGGTTGGAAGGTGAACGGGGCCGGTGGCCCAGGAGGCACCGTGACCCTTCTCGGGCCAGAGGAGCCGCGTGAATTGGCCAAGATGGTCGAGCAGGTGGAGGGTGTCGCCGGCGTCGAGATCCTTCGGCTCCGTCCCGCTCCGGCCGGCGCCAGGGTCGTCGAGTCGCAATAGGCAGTTCGGCGCATAGGGCCGGAAGGAGCACTGTGGCAGGACAGAGGCCAAGGGGCCAGGGAGAAGGTGAGCGCCGGCTCCCCTTCGAAGGGGCGAGGAACTTCCGCGACCTCGGCGGGTACCCTGCAGCCGGCGGGAGGTGGACGCGCTGGGGCCTCGTCTACAGGTCCGGCTCTCTCCACAACCTGACCGAAGCGGATCTCGCAGCCTTCGGCCGGCTGAGGGTGAGGGGAGTCTTTGACCTGAGGGGTGACACGGAGCGCGGCCTCCAGCCCAACCCCTTCCCCTCGGTGCACCTTCCCGTGCTCGACGAGCTCGCAAGCCAAGAAGGCCTCGACATAGTGCGGGCCAAGAGCCTGGATGAGGCCGTGGCGGCGGTGGAGCGCATCTATATCGGCATGCTTTCCCGGCGCGCCGGCGTCTACGGCGGGTTGCTGAAGAGCCTCGCCGACCAGGACAACCTCCCCGCCGTTTTCCACTGCACGGCCGGGAAGGACCGCACTGGCATCGCCGCGGCGCTGATCCTCGGTGCCCTGGGGGTGGACAGGGCGACGATCCTTTACGACTACGAGCTCACCGGCGAGGTGAGTGCCACGGATGTCGCGGCACTTCGCACAGCCCTGGCAGCCGCCGGCATGGCGCCCGAGGCCGCAGACTTCGTCCTCGGGGCACCAGCGACGCCCATGGCCCACGCGCTCGAAGAGCTCGACCGCCGTTACGGGGGGACGGAGGCGTACCTGCTCGGGCCGGCGGGGATGGTCGCCGGTGACCTGGAACGCCTCCGCGAGGCGCTGACCGAGGGCCCGGCCGGCGACCGTAACGACGAGTAGGCCGCATTACCAGCACTTTGGTGGACGGCTCAACGTAAGGTTCACCTAGGGTTGGACCTCGGACCGATCGATTTACGGCCCCTACGACGAGGAGGCAGCGTTGGAGTACACGAAACTGGGGAGTACCGGGCTCGAGGTCTCACGGATCTGCTTGGGCTGCATGAGCTTCGGCGAGCCGGGGAGGGGCGGGCACCCCTGGAGCCTCGGCGAAGACAGCGCCAGGCCGATCATCCGTATGGCCTTTGAGCAAGGCATCAACTTCTTCGACACGGCGAACGTCTACTCGGACGGCTCGAGCGAGGAGATCGTCGGCAAGGTGCTCCGTGAGCTCGGTCGGCGCGACGAGGTCGTCCTCGCCACCAAGGTCAACGGCCGGATGCACGAGGGCCCCAACGGCGCCGGCCTTTCGCGCAAGTCCATCATGGCCGAGATCGACAACAGCCTCCGCCGGCTCGGCATGGACTACGTCGACCTCTACCAAATCCATCGCTTCGACCCGACGACGCCGATCGAGGAGACCATGGAGGCGCTCCACGACGTGGTGAAGGCCGGCAAGGCCCGCTATGTGGGGGCCTCGTCGATGTACGCGTGGCAGTTCGCCAAGATGCTCCACGCGTCCGAGCGCAATGGCTGGGCCCGCTTCGTGACCATGCAGGACCACTACAACCTGCTCTATCGCGAAGAGGAGCGCGAGATGCTGCCCCTCTGCGAGGACCAGGGCATCGGGGTCATCCCCTGGAGCCCGCTCGCCAGGGGCCGCTTGACCCGGGACTGGGACGCAACCACGGCTCGGAGCCAGACCGACGAGTTTGGTAAGCGGCTCTATGCTGAGGCTGACCGGGCCATCGTCGAGGCCGTGGCCGCCGTCGCGGCAAAGAGGGGTGCGACCCGCGCGCAAGTAGCCCTCGTATGGCTGCTCGCAAAGCCCTCCGTCAGCGCGCCCATAGTCGGAGTGACGCGGCCCGAGCAGCTAGGCGACCTGCTTGGGGCGCTCGGAGTCGAGCTGACATCACAAGAAGTGGAGCAGCTCGAGGAGCCTTACGAGCCCCACTGGGTAGCCGGCCACTGATAGCGCTCGTCGGCGCGCAAAGGGTGTGCTGACGTGACGCCTGTGTGATGCATTCGTAAGGGCAGAGGCGCCGGCCCGCCCCTTTGGCGAGCGAGGATGGAGCCGTGCAAAGAGCGGGCCAGGAGCCACAGCCGGCCCACCCCGTGGCCAGGGTGACCAAAAAGGGCTTCACCATGGCCCGCCGGCGCTTGGTGCCGCTCCTCGGGGGGCCGCAAAGGACGCGGGTCGTCGTCGTGCTCGCCTGCGTCCTTGCCCTGTCGAGCGCCGACACGGCCACAGTTGGCGCGGCCGCGATCCAGCTGCGCCGTGCGCTGGACATAGGCAACACCGATATCGGGCTGCTCGTTGGGGTGACCGCGGTCGTGGCTGCCGTGTTTTCGCTGCCGTTCGGCGCCCTCGCCGACCGTGTGCGCCGTACGTACCTTCTGGGCCTCACGGTCCTCGCCTGGACGGTCGCCATGGTCTGGAGCGCGACAGCCTCCTCTTTCGGCGAGCTCCTCTACGCCCGCTTGGCCCTCGGCGCCGTGAGCGCTGCCGCCGGGCCGGTGACGGCTTCTTTGATAGGCGACTGGTTCCTCGCTAGCGAGCGTGGGCAGATCTACAGCTTCGTCCTTACTGGAGAGCTCCTCGGTGCCGGGGTCGGCTTCGCCATCACGGGGGACATCGCGGCGCTCTCCTGGCGGGTCGCCTTTGTCGTCCTTGCCCTGCCGGCCTTCCCTCTGGCGTGGGCGGTGTTCCACCTGCCCGAGCCGCGCCGGGGAGGCGCCGGCGTGCTCGCGCCCGAGCGCAATGGCGCGCCTCGTGAGGCTCGGGGCGCCAACGCCTTCGCCGACGGGGTCACCGCACCGGGGAGGAGGCCGTCGCCGCCACGTGGCGCCGAGCGAGCAAGCCAGCTCACCGACGCGCAGCAGCTCGTGTTCGAGCAGGGTACGCGCCCCGATGCCGCGCTGGCGGCTCGTGCCAGACCGGGGATGGGCTTCTTCGAGACGGTGCGCTACGTGCTCTCGGTGCGCACCAACGTGGCCCTCATCGTCTCTGGCGCACTCGGTTACTACTTCCTCGCCGGGGTCGAGACATTCGGCGTGGAGTTCGTGACCCGCCAGTACCACGTGACCCAGGTCGTGGCCAACTTGTTGCTCTTGGTCGTCGGGGCCGGTGCGGTGGCCGGGGTGGCGGTGGCGGGGCCCCTCGGCGACCGCCTCCTTCAAAGAGGGCGAGCCTCGGGCCGCGTCATAGTGGCAGCCGTGTCGGCGTCAGCGGCCGTCGTCCTCCTCGTGCCGGCGTTCCTCACCCGCGACGCGCTCGGCGCCCTCCCCTACATCGCACTCGGCGCGGGGTGCCTGATGGCTCAGAACCCGCCAATAGACGCGGCCCGCCTGGACATCGTCCCGTCGTGGCTGTGGGGACGTGCCGAGGGGGTAAGGACCTTCGTGCGCACCGGGGCCCAAGCTCTCGCCCCGGTCGTTTTCGGTGCCGTCTCGGAGTATGTCTTCGGAGGGGGCCACACCGGCCTCTTTTGGACCTTCCTCCTCATGCTGGCACCGCTGTCAGCGAGCGCCGTCTACCTCTTTTTCGCGGCCCACCGCTACCCTCGCGACGTTGCGACGGCGGTCGCGGCCACCCAGGCCGCCGAGCGCCGTCAGTAGCCGCACCGGCGCGGGCGAGCTCGTCGATCGCCCCTTTGCCATCGCCTGGGGCCAAACTCGTACGCGCGTGCCAAGATAACTAGGCTCCCTGCGAGTGCTCCAGCTCAGCGACGACGGGCCAGACTGTGTAGTGCTGGGCGACAACGCCGACGTACTCCCTGCCCTCCCGCGAGGGTGGTTCCAGCTCATATACATAGATCCGCCGTTCAACACCGGTAGGTCCCAAGTCCGCCTGACCCTGCGGACCACAGCGTCCGCCGGCTCGACCCGCAAGGGCTTCGGGGGGCGAACCTACTCGGCCGAGGTGGCGGGAGAGAAGTCCTACAGCGACCGCTTCGACGACTACCTTGCCTTCCTCGCGCCTCGCCTGGACGAAGCTCGGAGGCTGTTGCGCCTCGATGGCACCCTCTATTTCCACATCGACTACCGGGAAGCCCACTACTGCAAGGTGCTGCTCGACGAGATATTCGGCCGTGAATGCTTCCTGAACGAGGTGATCTGGGCCTACGACTACGGTGGCCGCCCCAAGCGTCGCTGGCCGTCAAAGCACGACACGATACTGGTCTACGTACGCGACCCGAGGACTTATTACTTCGACCAAGACGCCATCGAGCGCATACCGTACATGGCGCCGGGCCTTGTCGGGCCGGAGAAGGCCAAACGGGGCAAGGTCCCGACCGACGTCTGGTGGCACACGATCGTCCCGACGAGCGGCACCGAAAAGACCGGCTACCCGAACCAGAAGCCCGAGGGGATCCTGAGGCGCGCCTTGCAGGCGTCGTCGGAGCCCGGGGCCTGGGTGCTTGACTTTTTCGCTGGCAGTGGCACTACTGGGGCCGTCGCCCGCCAGCTCGGCCGGCGCTTTGTCATGGTGGACGACAACCCGGAAGCTCTCGGGGTGATGCGCCGGCGGCTCGGGGAGGGAGGTGTCCGCTACCTGTCGGTCGACGGGCGGGCTGTCCCCGACCCGTCGCCGGTCTTTTGGGCCGGGCGCCAGCACTTCGTTGAAACCGGTCGGACCGGGCCCGCGCGCCAGGATGTCGACCGCGGGGAGTGTGCAGGTGACGCTATGAGTGCTGGCGCGCCGGCAACTGCCAAATTGACAGAAGCAACACGGTCGCCTGACATAGCTAACACAGATGTGTAGGATCGCCCTGGGCGCTCCTACACAAGCAAGGAGGAGGTGGTCCATGACAAACACAGAGGAGACTGCGGCCTTGGTGAGCGAGGCCCAGATCGCGGTGCACTGGCGGGAGGAGGAGTACTACTACCCGTCGGCGCGCTTCATTGCCCAGGCCAACGCCGCGGACCCGCGCATTTACGAGCGCTTCAGCGAAGAGCATTTCCCGGAGTGTTTCAGGGAGTACGCCGACCTGCTCGACTGGGACCGGTACTGGCACACGACTTTGGACACGACGGACCCTCCGTTTTGGAAGTGGTTCGTCGGTGGCCGGCTCAACGCGAGTTACAACTGCGTGGACCGCCACATGGAAAAGTCCCCCAACAAGGCTGCAATTATCTGGGTGCCAGAGCCTGAGGAGGAGGCGACGCAGGCCATAACCTACCAGGAGCTGTACAGGCGCGTTAATGAGATGGCGGCGTTGCTCGAGGGTTTCTGCGGGCTAGGGCCAGGAGACCGGGTGACCCTCCACATGCCCATGGTACCCGAGCTGCCAGTGGTAATGCTCGCCTGTGCTCGCCTCGGGGTGATCCATTCGGAGGTCTTCGCCGGCTTCTCGGGCACGGCCTGCGGGGGCCGGATCGCCGACTCGGGGAGCAAGGTCCTCATAACGATGGATTCCTACTACCGGGACGGCAAGGTCCTCGACCACAAGGTAAAGGCCGACGAGGCGGTCGAGGCGGCGAGGAAGGAAGGCCGCGAAGTCGACAAGGTCCTCGTCTTTAGGAGGAGGCCAGACGAGTACCATTCCGCCAGCCCGATGGTGCAAGGCCGCGACTACTTTGTCGACGAGGTCATGCGCGATTACGCCGGCAAGAAGGTGGCTCCGGTCTCCATGCCTGCCGAGGCCCCTCTCTTCCTTATGTACACGAGCGGGACCACCGGGCGCCCGAAGGGCGCTCAGCACTCGACT
>JAJZYO010000136.1 GCA_021798075.1 Actinomycetes bacterium | reverse complement strand
GAAGACGAGGCCCTTGTAGCCGAACACCGGCTTCCTGGAGAACACCGCGATGACTTCGGTCACCATACCGAAGAAGGGGAGGGCGAGGATGTAGACCTCGGGGTGCCCGAAGAACCAGAAGAGGTTTTGCCAGAGGATCGGCTGGCCTCCGTGGGTCGGGTCGTAGAAGTGAGTCCCCATGTGACGGTCGCACCACAAAAGGACCAGGGCAGATGTGAGCACCGGGAAGGCGAGCAGCACCAAGAAAGCGGTTATGAGCTGGTTCCACACGAAGATCGGCATGCGGAACATCGTCATGCCGGGCGCGCGGAGGCAAAAGACCGTGGCGATCAGGTTGATGCCGGTGAACATGCTGGAAAAGGCGGCAAGGGCCACCCCGACGATCCACATGTCCGCGCCGGGCCCTGGCGAGTGGATGGCCTCGGTCAGGGGGGCATAGGCGAACCAACCCCAGTCCGCAGCGCCCGAGGAGGTGAGGAAGCTCGAGAGGAGCACAACGCAACCGCCGAGGAAGAGCCAGTAAGAGAAGGCGTTGAAGCGGGGGAAGGCCATGTCGGGCGCCCCGATCTGGAGCGGCACCAAGTAGTTGGCGGTCCCGAACGCGAACGGCCCTAAGAACAAGAACAGCATGATCGTGCCGTGGATCGTGAAGAGCTGGGCGAAGGTGTCGAGCGACACGAAGTTGTTGTTGGGCACCGAGAGCTGGACCCGCATGAGTATCGCCATTGCCCCGCCGACCAGGAACATGATGAAGCTCGTCACCATGTAGTTCATCCCGATCTGCTTGTGGTCGGTGCTCGTCAGGTAGGCGAGCAGGCCCTTGTACTTCGGGCCGGGGATGAACTCTGTGAGGCGCCGCTCAGGCTGCTCGAAGCGCTGGGGGCGCTCTTGGACGAGAGTCATTTTTGCTTGCTACCCCTCCGCTGTGACGACGTGCAGCCCATGTTGTTTGGACAGCCACGCGTTGAACTGGTTCTTAGGCATAACGTCAAGCCAGAAGCGCATGAAGGGGTGGTACACGCCGCAGAACTGGGTGCACTCCCCGATGTAGCGCCGCCCGGCCGCGCTCGGGAGGATGTTGACGTCGAAACTGTTGTTGATCCCCTGGATGGCGTCACGCTTGAAGAGGAACGCCGGTACGTAGAAGGAGTGGTTGACGTCGTCTGAATAGAGGTTTATCTGGACCGTCTCGCCGGCTGGAAGCGTGAGCACGGGCAGGTTGGGGCTGTTGATGTTCGGCTCCGTGGCGACACTGCCGAGGACCTCGTAGTGGTTGGGGTAAGTGAAGCGCCAGCCCCATTGGAAGGCGTCGACCCGAACCACTAGGGCGGGGTTGGGCGAGACGGCGTCCACGGCGTCCTCGGCCTGGTAGACGTACACAAAGAGGACGATCACGAGGGCGAGGGGGACCGCGGTGTACAAGATCTCCAACGGGATGTGGTACTGGAACTGGCGGGGTATGCGCTCGTAGCCGGGCCGCTCCCGGTAGCGCACTGCGCACCAGATGATGAGGCCCACCACTATCGCCCCAAGCGGGATCGCGATGTAGTAAGTGACGTCCCAAAGGCGGTAGACGTTGCTGTCTTGTCTGGTGATCCCGTTGGGAGAACCCCAACGGATGACCGTGGCGAGCAATTCGTGCACCGTGGCCTACACTAAGCCACCTTCGGCTCAGCGAACAAACCGCGTGAGGCTCCCCGGAGGCCTGCCGAGCCGCCCATACGCCCGCTATACTGTCTGCCCCGTGCGCACTTATTCTCCCAAGGCAGCCGAAGTCGAGCATGCGTGGCATGTGGTCGACGCCGACGGCGCTGTGCTCGGCAGGCTGGCGACGGAGGTCGCGCGCCTCCTCCGAGGCAAGCACAAGGCTACCTATGCTCCCTACCTCGACTGCGGTGACTACGTGGTCGTGGTCAATGCTGCCCACGTCGTGCTCACCTCGGGCAAGACCGAGAGCAAGCTCTACCAGCGCTACTCCGGGTACCCAGGTGGTCTGAAGACGCGGACCTATGGTGAGATGCTCGCGACACGTCCCGAAGAAGTGATCCGCATCGCGGTCAGGGGCATGCTACCGAAGGGCCCACTGGGGCGCCAGATGCTGAGGAAGCTCAAGGTCTACGCTGGTCCACAGCACAAGCACGAAGCACAGCAGCCCAAGCCCTGGCCGCTCGACCACTCGGCTCACCGGGTAGCCTGAGGCCCCGGGTAGCCTGAGGCCCCGGCTAGCCGGCAGCGGCTCGCGACCCACGGTGACAAGCTCGACCGAAGTTTGCTCGACTCAAGTTTGCTCGACTCATATAGGAGTGCAGTAGGTGCCACGACCCCTCGTCCAGTCCACAGGCCGCCGTAAAGCCGCCGTCGCGCGCGTGCGGCTCCGCCCAGGCAATGGTGCGGTGGTCGTCAACGGCCGTGCCATGGAGGATTACTTCCCCTCAGCCACGCACCGCACCGTGCTCACGGAACCCTTGCGGGCCGTGGACAAGGCAGCGGGTTATGACGTGGACGCGACGCTCGATGGTGGTGGGGTCTCGGGGCAGGCGGGCGCGCTCCGGCTGGGCATAGCCAGGGCATTGGCCGAGCTCGACCCGGAGTCCCGTGTCACCTTGAAGCGTGCCGGGTTCCTCACTCGCGACCCACGCGAGAAGGAGCAAAAGAAGTACGGGTTGAAGAAAGCCCGCAAAGCGCCTCAGTACTCGAAGCGCTGAGGAGGCCACCTCCCTTGCTCCGTTTTGGTACCGACGGTGTGAGGGGCCTCGCCAACGAGGAGCTCGCACCCGAGGCCGTGCTGGCCCTTGGTAGGGCGGCGGCTGGAGTGCTCGGTCCCTCGAGCGCTCGGGATGCCAGCCCCAGTGGCGCCGCGAGGCCGTGTTTCGTCGTCGGGCGTGATACCCGCCGTTCCGGTTCGCTGGTCCAGGCGGCACTCGCTGCTGGCCTCGCCGCGGAAGGCGCCGACGTGGTCGACGTGGGGGTGATGCCCACTCCCGCGGTCGCCTACTTGGCGGCTGAGAAGGGGTTACCAGCAGCTGTCATCTCGGCCTCGCACAACCCGTACTGGGACAACGGGGTCAAGTTTTTTTCGGCCGGCGGGACCAAGCTGTCAGATGAGATGGAGCAGGTCCTGGAGGCGGAGCTCGACGCGTTCCTCGCCGGTAACAGGCGGGCAGCTCAGCCGCTGCCAACCAAAGACGCCGTCGGGGCCATAACTACAGACCCGGGCGCGCTCGAGCGCTACGAAAGGTTCGTGCTTGGTGGCCTTTCGGGCCGCAGCTTGAGCGGGCTTCGGGTAGCTCTCGACTGTGCCAATGGAGCTGCCTGGCAGAGCGCCCCGGAGATATTCAGCGCCGCCGGCGCCCAAGTGGTGGCCGTCCTCGGCGTTCACCCTGACGGCACCAACATCAACGACCACTGCGGTTCGACCGACCCGCGCGCCCTCGCGGAGGCAGTCGTCAGCCACGGGGCCGACATCGGCTTGGCGTTCGACGGGGACGCTGACCGGATGATTGCCGTCGACGCAATGGGCAACGTGGTGGACGGCGACCGCCTGCTCGCCCTCTTCGCTACCGATCTGGAGGCGCGCGGGCTCCTCGCGGGGGGCACCGTTGTCGTCACCGTCATGACCAACCTCGGTTTCCACAAGGCGATGGCTCGCGCGGGGGTCAAAGTGCACATGGTCTCGGCGGTGGGCGACCGCTACGTGCTCGAGGCGCTGGAAGCCAACGGGTGGGCTCTAGGTGGCGAACAGTCTGGTCACATCGTCTTCCGGAGCCTTGCGACCACGGGCGACGGCGTGATGTCGGGCCTGCTGCTGGCTGACCTGATCGTCCGCCGTGGCGAGCCCCTCGCACCGCTGGCGGCAGCCTCGATGGAGCGTCTCCCCCAGGTCCTGCGCAATGTAGCAGTGGCCGACCGCCACGGACTGGCCGAGGCAGCCGCCGTATGGGAGGAAGTCCGCAGGACGGAGCAGATCCTCGGCCAGGGCGGCCGTGTGCTGTTGCGCCCGAGTGGTACCGAACCGCTGGTGCGGGTCATGGTGGAGGCGCCCACCGAAGACGAGGCCAATGCGGCCGTCGAACGGTTGGTTGACGTCCTCCACGTATCGCTCGGCGAGCCGGTCGGGTAGGTCCCCTTGTGCGGCATCGTGGCCGTCCTGGCCCGCAGGCCGAGCCGCCAGCCACCGGCCCCTTCCGAAGTCGAGCGAGTGCTTGCGCTGGCAGCTGGCCAGCTTTCCCTCCTCTCGGTTGATGACAGCCCAGGTCGCCAGCTCGGGTTGGTCAGCGATGCCACGAGCGCGCTCCGCAAGCTCGACGCCAGCCTCCGGGGGGTACCCGGGCTCGTTTGCCTCCTCGGCAGCCCTGAGACGGTACATCATTTGGAGCGTGAGGTCGGAGCCGCGGAAGCGCTCGTCTCGCGCTTCGAGGCGGAGCTCGACGCCGGGGGGCCTCGTGTAACGGCAACCCTCACCGCTGTGGAGGTCGAGGGGCTCAATTCGGGCCTCGTCCAGCTCCGTGACGCATTGTGGGCCCTCGGCCATGACCGCTTGGACGCAGCAAAGAGCGTCGCCTCGCTCGCTGCGTCATTGGGCTTGGCCGACTCGGACTACCTGGACTGCTCGGACGGATCTGGCCGAGAGGCAGGGGCCCCGGCTCGGGCGACCCCGGCGCGAGCGACGTCGGCGCGGGCGACCTCGAGGTGGCTCGGTCCGGGGGCTCTAGGGTCAGCCTCCGCGGCTCTCCCGCCTGCCGGCTCCCTGCCGGTGCTTTGGGCCGTGCACGTTGCCTTCCGCTCCCTGGACCGCCTCGAGGTCCGAGGGCGAGACTCCGCAGGGCTCCACCTGATGTTGACGGGCCATGGCCTGGACTTGGGTGCCCCGGAAATAGCCCCCCTCGTTGCCGGGCGGACTGATGACCCTCTTTTCCGTTCACGTTCGGTCCGTCGAGCCGGGCCCTGCCTCTCGTTCGTATACAAGGCAGCGGCTGAAATAGGCGAGCTCGGCGACAACGTGGCTGCTCTTCGGCGCGCTTTTGCGACGGACCAGCTCCTCGCACGCGCTCTAGAATCGCCTGGCGTCGAGGCCACGGTGCTCGCCCACACCCGTTGGGCGAGCGTAGGGCTCGTGTCGGAGGCCAACGCCCATCCTCTCGACTCGGGGCCCCCTGGTCCCGGGACGGCGCATTCGGCGAGCTCGTATGTGGTTGGAGCCCTGAACGGGGACATCGACAACTACGCGGCCCTCGTCGCCTCCGAGGAGATCGAGGTGCCTGTCGGGGTGACAACGGATGCCAAGCTGGTCCCGGAGCTGGTGTCGCGCTACCTCCGCAAGGGGACCTCGCCGGCGGAGGCCTTCCGCATGGCTGTCGGGCGCTTCGAGGGGTCGGTGGGCATTGCTGCCAACTCTGCGGGAGCACCAGAAGACCTGCTCCTGGCCCTCCACGGAAGCGGCCAGAGCCTTAATGTAGGGCTGGCAGAAGACGCCTTCGTCGTGGCGAGCGAGCCTTATGGCCTGGTAGAAGAGACCGATCGCTATGTCCGTATGGACGGCGAGGGCGCCGGGCAGGTCGTGGTGTTGAGGCGCGCGGGTGCGGGTGAACTGGCTGGCCTTTCTCGCCGGAGCTACGACGACAGGGAACTGGCGGTCTCGCGCGCAGAAGTAAAGAGCGCGGAGATAACCACCCGAGACGTCGACCGGCGCGGCTTCAGGCACTTTTTGCTGAAGGAGATCTCCGAGTCGCCGTCCTCGGTCCGCAAGACGGTCCGCGGCAAGCTCGTCCCCGGGCGAAATGGCGGCCTGGTCGCCCGGTTGGGGGACGACGTACTGCCCCGCCATCTGCGCGACAAGCTGGCGGCCGGCCTGGTCCACGAAGTGTTCGTGATCGGCCAGGGGACCGCCGCCGTAGCTGGTCAGGCCGTTGCCGGGGCTATAGCGCGAGCCCTGGGTGGGGTGCAGGTGCGGGCTATGCCGGCGAGCGAGCTCTCGGGCTGGGGACCCGCGGGGGCGGGGTTGCCCGATGACATGTCC
>JAJZYO010000135.1 GCA_021798075.1 Actinomycetes bacterium | reverse complement strand
GGCGGGGGAACTTACACCCGAGACAGTGGCCGTGACCACGTAGCCGCCAGCGCTCAGGCCAGCGACGAACGCAGGCGCGGTCGCGACGCCGTCTGGGCCCGTCGTAACCGTGACGGCGTGGCCAGACCCTGAAAAGACACCGGTCGGGCCCGACGAGGGCGCCCTGAAGGTGACGGCGGCACCGCCCACGTCGTTGCCGTTCGAGTCCGTCACGGTGACCGCCAAGGGAACTGCGAAGTCGGTGCCGCCCTCGGCCTGCTGGGCGGTGCCCGCCCCGGCGGTGATGGCATCGGGTGTGCCCGCGCCGACGGTCTCGGTGAAGCTCACCGTCGAGCTGAGCCCGGGTACAGACGCCGTCACGGTGAAGCTGCCAGAGGTGGTGCCCGCCGTAAGGACCGGGCTCGTGGCCTGCCCTGTCTCGCTGGTCTGGGCAGTGGCGGTCGTGCCCGCGCCAGCGAAGGTGGCGCTCGCACCCGCCGTGCCGGCCGTCACGGCGAAGGTGACGGTCGTGCCAGAAACGGGGTTGCCGGAGCCGTCTTCGACCGAGACGACGAGGGGGTCGGGGAAAGCCTTGCCCGGCGGCGCCGACTGGGCGTTACCAGACTCTACAGAAAGGGAGGAGGCCACGCCGACCGTCGAGTTGGTGAGGGACATGGAGACGTCGAAGCCGTCCACCTCAGCCACGACGTCGAAGTTTCCGGTCACCGAGTTGGCGCTGAAGGTGGGCGCGGTCGCCACACCCGATGACGACGTCGCCACGGTCACCTCCGTGACCCCGCCCGAGAACTCGCCGCTAGCGCCCGAGGCCGGGGCGCTGAAGGTGACGTCCGCGTTGGCCACCCCGCAGCCCGCCGTGTCGACCACCTCCACCTGGAGCGACTCCGGGTAGGCCGTACCCACCTTGCCCACCTGGTTGTCGCCCCCGTAGACGGTCACGCCCGAGATGGTGCCGGTGCAAGCCGATGGTGATGTGGCGGCGGCTGCTGGCGGCGCGGGGAGAGCGAAGCTGGCCCCGGTCAGGGAAGCGGCGAGGGCACCGGTCCCCGCCAGGCAGCTGGCCAGCACCAGACGACCCGCCGCGCCATGGCGGCCCTTCTCGTTTTGTCCCATGGTCCTACTCATCTTCCTCACTTTGCCCTTTCAGCAGTAACAGCGCGGTAACAAGGCGCACGACAGTTCAGCCCTTCAAGTTGGCCGGCCCACCCCCAGCAAAAAAGGCGCTGCCAAAACCGCCGAACCCACAGGTACCGGACGTGGCTGGCGACAGCGCGAGGCGCGTCGCGGTCACGGTCCCGATGCTGCTCGTCGGGCCGAAGGCTGTCGCGCACTCGCCAACTTTCAGGGATTTCGTGCTACCGGGGCCGGTCTTTAGGAACTTGGTCTTGGAGCCCACGTCGACGGTCAGCTTCCCGGCCTTGGGCGTGGTGGCTGACCTGCTCCCCTTCTTCGAACCCGACGACGATCGGCTCGCGCCAGAGAACGAGAAGATCGTGCCCTCTAGCGTCATCTTCGACCCAGACACCGAAGTCACCTTCCCGAAGGCGGTAGCCGCGTTTGCCGGTGAGGTGAAAGACCGGCTCGGGTTGCTGCGACCCGTCGTTCCGCGACCGGAGTTGCCTCCCGCCCCAGGACCGCCTCCACGGGCCCCCCTGAAGCCGCCACCACAGGTAGCGCCGTTTGCGGCAGCGAGCGTCACGGTCGTGGCATCGAGGGCACCGCTTTTCGCCCTCGTGCCCGTGGCAGTTACGCAGCTGCCGCTTTTAATCGCCTCCAAGCTCACCGTCACCGTGGCGGTAATCGCCGTCTTAGAGGTGATGTCCACCGTGGTTTGGCCTGTTTCCTGGCTGCGCACCTCCAAGGTATTGCCCGATACGTAGGCGATCTGACCACTCGCGGCCGGCCTTTGCGCCGCCGGGCGAGCGGGCGCTGTGGTCGCCTTCGACGGCTTGCTGGCCGCGAAGGCCACGCCGCCGGGGCCTGCGAATACCATGGAAGCGCTGGCCAAAACGAGCGCACCTAGGGCACCTGGGCCGCGCCTGTTCGAGAGGCGCCTCACATTTCTCATCGTGTCTCCTCCTTGGTATGCGGATATCTCCCCACGGTTCATTCGCTTCGTAGGGCCTCGATCGGCGCCAGGCGCGCTGCGCGCGAGGCTGGGTAGACGCCGAAGATGATGCCGATGGCCACGGCCACGATGACGGCCCCGACCGTGGCGAAGCCCGAGATGGAGATCTTGTTGGATATGAAATGTGGTATGACTTCCGCACCGATTATGCCGAGGGCGGCGCCGGCTAGGCCACCGGCAAGGCCGAGCGTCGAAGCTTCTATCAGGAACTGGCGGCGGATCACGCCCGGAGTGGCACCGAGGGCTTTGCGCAGGCCTATCTCACGGACTCGCTCGGTCACCGAGACGAGCATGATGTTCATGACCCCGATGCCACCCACTAGGAGGGAGATCGCGGCGATCCCGCCGAGGAGGACCGTCAGGGTCCTATCGACGGACGTGGCCGTGGAGACCAACGAGCTCTCGGACGTGATCGTGAAGTCGGCCTCAGTGGGGTTTGTTATGCCATGGAGCTGGAGCAGCAGGTTGGTCGCCTCCTGGTCGGCCGCGTCGAGGGTGCTCTGCGACTTCGCCTGGAGGTAGATGGTCGAAACCGTTGTACTGCCGGTGACTTCTTCTGCTGTGGTGAGCGGTACCACCGCGAGGTCGTCTTGGTTTTGGGCCGAGCTCGAGCTACCCGAGGAATTGAGCACCCCTATCACCGTGAAGGGCACGTTGTCGATGTTCACGGTCTGGCCTATGGGGTTGAAGGTGAGGCCGAGCTCTTGGGCCGTAGTCTGGCCGAGCACTACGACGTTCCCAGCATGGCTCATTTGTGAGGGGGTAAACCACGATCCCTCGGCTATGCTCCGGCCCCGAACCGAAAGCCACTGCGTGGTGGACCCGTAGACGGTGGTGGTCCAGTTTTGGCTGCCGGCGACGAGCGTGGCGAAGGCCGACACTTGCGGTGCGACGCCGGCTATGTCCGGGCAGTCCTTTTTGTTGGCCAGGTCCTGCGCGTTGGCATACGTGAGGGTGTCGGCCGAGCCGGCGCCGCCGCGGACGAGGCCGGTGCTCGAGCTGCCGGGGGTGACAATGAGCAAGTTGGTCCCGAGGGAGTTGATAGCGCTGTTAACGCTCGCCGTTGCACCCTCGCCGAGGCCGACCGTCAAGATCACGGCCGCTATGCCTATCAGGATGCCGAGCACGGTGAGCCCCGAGCGCATGCGGTGGGTCGCTATGGCCTCCAGGCCAGAGCGGACGGTCTCGAAAAAGCTCACGCTGCTGTCTCCTCTGCGTCCACGAACTTGCCGTCACGGAAGCGCATGATGCGCTCGGCCGCGGCGGCGACGTCGTTTTCGTGGGTGATAAGCACCACGGTGCGCCCGGCCTTGTGCATGTCGGCGAACATGGAGAGCACATCGGCGCTGGCGTGAGAGTCCAGGTTCCCGGTCGGCTCGTCAGCCAGGACCACGTCGGGCTCCGTCACGAGGGCGCGCGCCACCGCCACGCGCTGCTGCTGGCCGCCAGAGAGCTGGTTGGGGTGGTGGCTGGACCTGTTGGCGAGCCCGACCTGTTCGAGGGCGGACATGGCCCGGGCCCGTCTCTCTTGGCGGCCAACGCCGGCATATAGGAGGGGGAGCTCGACGTTGCGCCAAGCCGAAAGGCTAGGGAGCAGGTGGAACTGCTGGAACACGAAGCCGATCCGGCGGTTCCTCACCTCGGCCAAGGCTTCCTCGTCCATCTTGGAGACGTCGCTACCGGCCAGGAGGTACCTGCCCGAGGTCGGCGTGTCCAAGCAGCCGAGTATGTGCATGAAGGTGCTCTTGCCCGACCCGGAGGGCCCGATGATAGAGAGGTACTCACCCGCGTAAATCTTGATCGACACCCCACGCAGCGCGTAGACCGGCTCGGCGCTCTGGTAGGTCTTCCAGACATTTTGGAACTCGATCACGGGACGCTCGGTCCGCTGGCGGCCGGCCAGCCCAGTGGCAGGACCGGTGATGAGCGGAGCACCCGGTGCGCCGGTATGCGAGCTCGACGAGTTGGCTTGAGGGCCAGGGGCGACCATCACCCACCCCTCGCGAAGCCGCCGCCGTTAAAGCCGCCGAAGCTGCCACCACCAAACCTGAAGGAACCGACGCCTGAATTCCCGCTCGTCGAATTGCCCGAACCACCGCTGCTCGCTCGGAGGGAGGCGATAACCACTTGTTGGCCCGACTTCAGGCCGGAGGTCACTTGCGTCTCCGACCCACTGCTCGCGCCGACCCCGATCACTTGGCGCGACTCTTTGCCGTTTTTCAGGACTTCGACATACGAGGTGCTGCCGACCGTGTGGACGGCGCTCGTCGGGACCACGAGAACGTTGTTGACCTGCTTGGTGATTATGTCTACGTTCGCCGTCGCACCCGCGTAGAGGCCAGAACTGCTCCCGGTGACAGCGACAATGATCGGGAACTGCGTCACACCTGAGCTCGTGGTGCCCGATGTGCTGAAGCTCGTGACGATCCCGTAGTCGGTCGTCGTACTGCTCCCCGTCGGGGTTATGACCGCCTGCTCGCCATCTTGGATGTCGCCGATCTGGGAAGTATCGGCCTCGACCAGGATGACGTAAGCATTGGCAGGTTCGATAACGACTTCGGTCGAGCTCGAAGAACTGGAGCCCGAGGCGCTCGAGGAGCTGCTGGAGGAACTGCTCGAGCCCGTAAGGAGCTGGGACGAAGAGACCACGCTCGTGTTGCCCGCGGAAACCGAAGCACCCTTGGACAGGGAAAGGCTGACGACGGTCCCGCCGACGGGAGCGCGAAGGCTGGCGTCGGAGAGGTCCTGCTCTGCCTGGGTGAGGTTGCTCTCCGCCGAAGCCAGGGTGGCCTTGTCCGCTGCGAGCGTACCGGGCTGGCTCGACTTAGCCGCACCGAGACTGGCCTGGGCCTCGGTGACTTGCTGTTGCGCTGTCGCGACCGACCCCTCGGCCTGCTGGAGGGACTGGCTGTCCTTTTGTTCGGTCGAAGCCACCGAAGTTTTCGCGCTGGCGACAGACGCCTGGTCCTTTTGGAGCGTGGACGCCATAGTTGCCTTGGCGGAAGCTATGGACTCTTGGTCCTTTTGGAGGGTGGACGCCATGGTTGCCTTGGCGGAAGCTATGGACGCTTGGTCCTTTTGGAGGGTGGACGCCATGGTTGCCTTGGCGGAAGCTATGGACGCTTGGTCCTTTTGGAGCGTGGAGGCCATGGCCTCGCGAGCTGTAGTGACCGACGACTCATCTGCTTTCAAAGTGGAGGCTTGGGTCGCCTTGGCGGCAGCTATTGACGCTCGGTCCTTTTGGAGGGTGGAGGCCATGGCCTCGCGAGCTGTAGTGACCGACGACTCATCTGCTTTCAAAGTGGAGGCTTGGGTCGCCTTGGCGGCAGCTATTGACGCTCGGTCCTTTTGGAGGGTGGAGGCCATGGTTTGTTGGGCAGAAGTGACCGATGCCTTGGCTGTGGCGACCCCCTGCGCCGCCGACGTCACCTGGGACTGGTCGGTACTGACCTGAGATTTCGCCGAACTGACCGCGCTCACGTCAGTGGCACAGGCGGACGAGCCTGACGAGGAACCGCCAGAAGACGTACCCGAGGAACCAGCCTGGGCCGCTTGCTCTGTTGAGGCCACCGCGGCACCAGCGCCTTGGCAATCGACGGCCTCCTTTTGCTGGTCTGCAGCAAGGGTGGCCTGGTCGGTCGCAAGGGTCGAGCGGTCGGTCGCTAGCGTCGACTCGTCAGAAGCGAGCTGGCTGTTCGCCTGGTTGACCGAGTTGGCCTGGCTTTTCTGGTCACTTTGGTACTGCTGTCCCGCCACCAGCACTGCCTGTGCCTGGCTCGTCTTGGCGCTGGCGAGCTGCTGGAGCGCCTGGTTGACTGCGGCCTGCTGGGACGCCTTGTCGCTCGAGTACTGCTGCTCGGCTTGGGCCAGGGACTGCGCTTGGCTCGTCTGGTCGCTCGAGTACTGCTGCTCGGCTTGGGCCAGGGACTGCGCTTGGCTCGTCTGGTCGCTCGAGTACTGCTGCTCGGCTTGGGCCAGGGACTGCG
>JAJZYO010000134.1 GCA_021798075.1 Actinomycetes bacterium | reverse complement strand
CCGAGGGGTCGCGGCGCCAGTACCGGCGCGTCAACTCAGGTCGGCGGAACCTTCCAACAACTTTGCCGAGGCCCTGGGGTGCGACCCCCGGCAGAAGTCGAGAACGCTGTTCGCTCGGCGGCTGTGGAATAAAACGCCACAGTTACAGGAACGGTCGAGACCGTGCTCGGAGCGCAGTGCTGCCAGCGGCTCTTCGACGAAGTCGGCTCGCAGGAAGCCGCCTGCGGCGACCACGACCACCGCAGCGTGGCGAAGCCCGAGAACCTCGGCGGCAACAGCGCCGGCGAAGTCGACCTCATCACGCACGATCAGGTCAGGCCGCCACGTCCCCGCGAGCTTCAGGAGCCGATCCGTGCGCTCGCGAGCGATCTTCCCGGCGAATGAGCGGCGAATCGCCGACTCCTCGGCGGCGCGGTCAACCGCAGCCAAAGGGCGACGCGCCCGTGGATCCCGAAGCGTGTTCCCGCCACTCGCGACGGCGGCCCAACCTGCGGAAACGACAGTCGGGACCATGCCCTCTTGACAGGCATACATGATCTCGTGTCCCCGTTCTCGGAGGACCCGGGCGAAGGGCGCTGTTGGCAAGAAGTGGCCACTGCCGCCGGTGAAACTGAACAGGACGCGCACACCACCATCATCGCAGGCTGTAGCGGTGGGTCACCCCGGCGGTGCCGGTGACACCGCCGGGGCAGGCGACCCGAGTGCCCGCGGGCGCCAGGGCCTAGGGCTGAGCGACGGAACTGGACTGCCGGCGCCACCTCGTCGAGGCCGCCCACTGAGAGTTCGGTCCTGGACCCACCGATCGTCCCCGCACGCAGAACATCACGCCATAACGACTACAAGGTTCGACGGAACGACGCGCCAGAACGGCATATCGGGTGCGACAGGGACCGGAGGCTACCGCGCGCCGGTTCGGGGGGCATCTGGGGGTGCTGGAGCCGACAACAAGCCCGAGCGGCCGGCTCTAACCGTCGAGCAGGTCTACGCCATCGCCGGCGCCATCGTCCCCCGATGCCGCGCCTGGTGCTGCTGGCTGCGTTCACCGGGCTGCGCCTGGGCGAGCTGCGGGCCTTGCGCAGGAAGCGCCTCGACCTGGATGCCGCTACGGTCACCGTCGCCCCCGAGGATGGCAACGTGCAGCGGCGACCGCAGCGGGGGAGGTGCACTTCACCCGGCCCAAGAGCCGGGCCGGCGCCCGGACCGTCGCTGTGCCCGCGCCGGTTATCGAGGAGATGAGGGCTCACTTCGACCTCGTGGGAGATCACGGCCCAGACGCTCTGGTCTTCCCAGCCGACAAGAGCATTGACGGATGCGCCCCTTCCACGCGGAGGCGTTCGGGCGCCAGTGCCGCAAGGCCGTGGCCTCGGTCGACGGGCTACCGCCCGGGCCGGTGTTCCACGACCTGCGCCACACGGGCGACACTCTGGCCGCCGACACGGGAGCGAGCACCCGAGAGCTGATGGCCCGGATAGGCCACGCCAGCCCCAGGGCGGCGCTGATCTACCAGCACGCCTCGGCCGAGCGGGACAGGGCGATAGTCGAGGCCCTGGCCGCCCAGATCAGCCGGCGGACTGCCTCTTCGGCAAGCCCGTCATGAAGCGAGGTCCCAGCGGGCCGGCCAGCGCCGTTGGCTTCGAGGTGGGCGAGGATGTCGGCTTCGGCCAGCACGATGCACCGGCCGGCACGGCTGAAAGCGATCCGCCGCTCCTGCACCAGCCGGCGCAGCAGCCGCGGGGTGAAGACGGGGAAGGCAGCCTCCGCCTGCTGGAGCGTGAAGTAGCGGCCGCGAGCCGACGGCTCCTGGCCCTGCCCGCCAGTCACTGAACGCCCGCCCGTCGGGGTCATCGGCACGCCTCCGTAAGCCCGACGGCCCTCGCCACTCGTACTCCCGACGCTTCGCCCGACAGGGGTCCTGAGCAAGCCCGCACAGAGCGCCGCCGCGCCGAGTGCGGTCACCGTAGCGGGCAACACCACGATAGCCACGGGCAAAACCATCACGCCTCCTCATGTCCGCCGGGGGCGGACCTCGCCCCCAGCACCTGGGTGAGCTGGCGGTCACGGGACCGGAGCGGAAGTCAGGCGGCGCTACCAACGAACATCGGTGCCGGCGGCCTGCCAAACGGGTTTCCCGATGCTTGGACGTCACTTCCGCAACAGAGGTAGAGAAGTACCTGCTCAAGGGATGGTCCGGGCGTCGTGGAGCCGGAAGTCATGCGGAAGTCGGTCGGAAGCCGGTGGGAAGAGCGCCGACGAGGGGACTTCCGCACCGTGAGCGGTGGCGGCGCGGCCCACGAGCTAACAACTTGCGGGACTTCCGCACCCCACTTCCCGAGCCCAAGCCCGGTCGGGCGCTCCGGGCACAGAAGGAGGCGGAGCGGGGCGGCGTTCTCGGATTACGCCACCAGGTCATTGGAGGTCATCGCCGGCCCTGTCTGACCTCGGTGTTGCAGTCCGAGACCTACGACGTCCAAGAAGGCGTGTGGCTGATCCACGGGCAACCTTCTCGCTGCGCCCCCAGCCGCGCCCATGAACGGTGAGGTTCAGGGGATCAGTTCCAAGCCGTCGGCGTGGAGACGGCGCCCCTGCCGGTCTGGTCGGGCAATCGCGAACGCCACCGCTTGAGCCGGACTGGCAACCGCCAGCTCAATGCTGCGATCCACCGCATCGCTATCACCCAGGCTCGCTGCCACCAGGGCGCCGGCGCCTACATGAAACGACGAGAGGCGATGGGCAACACACCCACCGAGGCGCGTCGGGCGCTCAAAAGAAAGCTCTCCGACGTCGTCTACCGAACACTGCTCCTCGACGCCTCGGCCACTGAGCCGACTTGTGTCGAGCGGGCCGCTTGACATAGGAGCAAGACGTGACGACTGAGCAAGCCTACTGCGATTGGCGCTTCGGCCCCGTCGATTCGGTCGGCCGTCAACGGTCTGTCGAGGCCGGAGCAGGCGATCAAGACGTCTGGGCCTGCGTGAAGTGCATTGAGTCCGGTCGGCTCCGCCAGCCCCCTGATTCCTGGGACGGTGACCCAGCCGACTGGCCGGTGAAAGACATCGGCAGCCAGTAGCGACGAGGAGCCCGTTGGCGTTCAATGGGGTCGTGAGAGCTTGGGCGCAGCAACATTCAGTCACCTTCGGCCACTAGCGCGAACCGGTCAAGCGAGGTCTTTAGTTTCCCGGCCGTGGTCGCCCGGGCGCGAGGGACGCGCCACTCGTCGGTCAGGTCCGTCCAGTCGTAGGTATGGGTCACGAGCGTGCGCGACACGCCCAGGGGCTCGAGCTCGCACGACATGGGAGTAGGTCCCAAGCGAGGCCGTGTATGTTGCCGGCCCGCCGAGTTGCTCGGACCAGTAGGCAGCAAGCCTCTGCGTATGTTGCGGATGGACGCCGCCCTCGAAGGCATGAGCCAGGACCGGGTCCGCCAGGCATCGTCCGTGCCACGCCTCGGCGAGCGCGAGGAGAGCATCAGCTCCGCCCATGGCCTCGTAAATCGTAAGCTCCACGCCGACGATGGTAGGCCGCAGGTGGCCACGTCTCATGTCCCGGCTAGCAGCCCCTGGCCTCAGAAAACGAGCAGCGAGGATCCCGTTCTTACCGGAGCGCCTCGAGTGCCACCCGGGCCCGGTGCCGCAGACTGTTCCTCCAGCTCAGCGCGCGTCGAGCGGGGCGTCGAACAGGGCAAGCTCTGAAGCGTCCGGGGTCTGGAACTTCGCCGCCCAATCGTCAAGGTCGGCTCGGGTGATCGGCTCACCCTTCCACGGCGGTGCCGAGTTCCGAACTTCGATGCGCCGCCAGAGTTCCTCGACAGGCACTTCGAGGTAGTGCAGTTCGACGCCCACGCCAAGGCTGCGAGCTACCGTGCGCATCTCGTCACGTTCAGCCCGCCCCCAGAGCCCGAAGTCGAGCACGACGCTCAGCCCCAGGCTCAAGATCTCCTGGGCCAAGCGCCACAGCTGCTGCTCGATCTTCTCCCCAGTGGTCCTGTCCCACGGCGTAGAGCCGAGAGCCCATTGCCACTCGTCCTTCGTGAGGCGCACCGCTCTGCGTTCCGCGGCCAACCGAGTTGCGAGCGTGGTCTTGCCTGCCCCGGGCAGCCCGCAGGTGAGAAGGAGCCGGTTCTCGCTCATGGCCTGCGAGTCAAGCAGGTCCTCACCCCTGTGGCGACGAACGGGAGACCAGCCGCCCATCGGGCGTTTTGGGAAGCTTCAGTTGGCTGAGCGCAGTTTGCCGTTCTTGGCCAGCGTAGGGTCGGTGCACGCTGATAGGTCAAAGCAGCACGGCCGCCGTTTTCCGTTTTCCATCTTGGAGATCGTCACCTCGACGCGCCGTTGACGGGTGGCGGGGTTCGCCGTTGCATTAACCCAGCGCACCCATTCCCATCGCGCCATTGGGGTGATGTCGGCCCAGATGTCGGTGATGTGCGGTGGAGCGCCGGTCAGGGCCGCTCTGAGGTCGTCTGGCACATCCGGTTCGGGCCACTCCGGCGTCGTTTCAAGGGCGATAGTGGCATGGTCGCCTGGGTTGACATGCGCGCGTTGTCGCAACTGCGGGTCAACTTTCATCCAGTGGCCCCGATCGCCGTCGGGCTCGAGCACGGTGCGGAACTCACAGCCGTTCACGGATCCCCGGACTGCGACCTGTCCCCTGGATGGCAGCTGCCGGCTTGCCGGCTCGGGTAGGCGCACGAGGGTAGTCGTACCAATGGTGTCGACTGTCGCGCTGAACTCGACGGTGACGGTCTTGGTCTTCACTATCTCCACTGCCATGATGACTCCATTCTGAAGGGACCAAAAGGTGTGGGCGGAGGCTTGACCTCAGCCGCTGTCATGCCCGTCCTGAGCTGCATTCCTGCCTACTGGGTGAGCAGTTGGACCGGTAGGGCTTTGACTACGGCGGGCTCGGTGATGATCTCGATCTCAGTGACTACATCGCCGATGGTACGGAACGCGAAGATCGCCCGGGGCCGGCCGCCGGGCGCCCAGACGGCACCCGTTGCGCCCTCGATAAGCGCCAGTTGCGCCGCTGCGGCCCGGCCACACAAAGCGGCGGCCACGGCCGCACCGCCGCGCACTTCGGGAGCCAGGAGAGGTGCGCCTCGATCGCGGTTCGCCGTCGCCGACCTGACCGCCGCCCGATCGGCTCGGAGCACAGCATCGGGATCGAGGAGCGATATCAGCGTTCCGAGGTCGCCGCGCCGGGACGCGGCAAGGAACGCTTCGACGATCTCTTGTTGACGACGCCGGTCTGCAGCATGGGCTTCATCGATGCCCTGGATCCTCCGCCGGGCCCGGCTGGCCAGCTGGCGTGCCGCGGCGGGTGAACGGTCGACGATCGGCGCAATGTCTTCGAAGGGGACGGCGAAGAGGTCATGGAGCACGAAAGCGAGCCGCTCGGTCGGGCCGAGACTGTCGAGCACCACCAGCAGGGCGGGGCCCAAGGCATCGGCGAGCAGAACCTCGTCTTCGGGACCGGTCGAGCCGGGGTCGGGCTGGTCGCCGACGATCGGCTCCTCGGGCCGGCTCCGGCGGGTACGGAGCACTCCGAGGCACACCCGGGACAAGACGGTGGTCAACCATCCTCCTAAGTTGTCGATGGTGCCCGGATCAGACCGGCTGAGACGCACCCACGTCTCCTGCACTGCGTCCTCGGCTTCTGTCAATGACCCGAGCATGCGGTAGGCCACCGACTGCAGCCTTTGGCGATTGGCCTCGAAAAGGGCCGCCAGGTTCTCGTCCATAGTTCTCACATTGACGCGATACCGGCCGGGAATGTGACAATACCGATCGCGCCCGCGAGCGGACCGCGCTTGCGAGCGGACCGGGCCGCTCCCCGCGGGCTGTCACACAGAGCCGGCCCGGCGCGTCATGAAGACCATGACAGCGAGAATGAACAACCCAGCCAGTTTCCTACCCGAGGCGATGAAGGGGATCCAGTCCATCATCCAAGCGGCGCATAGCGCCGGTGTGCCCAGGGCCACCATGGAGCTCGCCCATCTGCGCGCCAGCCAGATCAACGGCTGCAGCCCCTGCGTCTACAGCGGGGCCGTCAGCGCGAAGAAGGCAGGTGAGTGCGACGAGCGGCTCTTTGCCGTGGCGGCGTGGCGTGAGACGGAC
>JAJZYO010000133.1 GCA_021798075.1 Actinomycetes bacterium | reverse complement strand
GCTGGCGACCCTCCCGTCCGCCCCCACCACGATGTAGGCCTTGCCATCAGGGCTAACGCTGATGCCCGCCGCCTGGACCTTGGCCCATGGCCCACCCCGTCGGTAGGGGCTCCCACGCCAGGGCGCGTGGAAGGCATGCACGCCCCCGACCGATGTCAGTACGTAGTACCCCCCTGTCGCGGGATCCACGGCGATGCTCGTTGCCACGACGGGTGCGGTGGCGCCGTAGTGGATTTGCCGGGCCAGCCCGCCATATGAGGGCGCACCGAAGGCAACCACCCTGCCGTTGGCCCGCAGGACGTAATAGCCCTCACCGCTTGGGGCGGCGGCGATGCCGACGGCTGCCGGGTACTGGCCCCAGCCGCCCGGGTGGACGGGGACACTGCCGAGCGCTGGAGCATCGAAGGAGAACACCTGGCCCATCGACGTTACGACCCAGTACCCGCCCGTCGCGGGGTCTACGGCTATGCCGGTAGCGGTCACCCCGGCTGCCAGTCTCCCGGGCACAGACCCGTGCGAAGGCACGCCGAAGGCGCTCACTTGGCCATCGGCTCGTAGCACGTAGTAGCCTCTGCCACTGGGCACGGCGGCGATCGCGGCGACCCACGAGCCACTGGCCGGGGGAGAGCCGAGGGTGGCGGCTACGACCGCTTCAACCGTTGGCGAAAAGGGCCGCGCAAGCGCTGCCACATCGGGGCCTGACCAGTGGGCACGACCGGCCCTGGCCAAAGTTGACGCCACAGGTGCTACCGGGAGGACGCAAGCGAGCAGAGGCGCGGCGACAGCTGATAGCGCCAGTGGCGTGCTCCGCCTGACCCGCCGTGCTCGCGTAGCCCGTCGGTGCCTGCCCTCGCGGTTCATGTAACGAACGGTACCGCCCCGGTCGCCTCCCGGCCTCAGCTTGACCGCCCAGGTCGACGGCGAAGGGGCGCGTAATGTCGCCGCAGCCGGCCAGTTCCCTACCGCTCCTCGACCCGGGCCGCTTCGGAGAGGGCACCCGACGATATTTGGCACGATCGGGCAACCTGCGTCCCCGCCGGCCAGGACCTTGCCTCCGCTCAAAACGGGGGCACCAATGCCATCACCCGAGGGCCAAAAGCGCCAGCAGCGCCACTGGAGCCGCTATGGTCACCGGGGTGAGAGCGCGCGCCGGGCGCACGGCAACGTCGGCTTTCGGTACGGGAAAGCGGGAGGCGCACGATGCCAGCGGCTTCTACAGCCGTTTTGAGTCGCCGCAGTTGAGCGGCGACGACCGTGTCGCCACCCCAGAGGACCTGCCAGAGGGCCCGGACGCCTGCGTGCTCGGGGACTCACGCTCGTTGCGGCTCCCTGGTGGCGGGTTGCTCCCCGATAATTCGGTCGCCCTCGTCGTTACCTCGCCTCCTTATTTCTCCGGGAAGGAGTACGAGCAGGCTCTCGGTCAGGGCCACGTACCCGGTAGCTACCTCGAGTACCTCGAACTGCTGCGCGACGTCTTCGCTGAATGCAAGCGGGTGCTCGAGCCTGGCGGGCGCGTAGCGGTAAACGTCGCCAACCTCGGTAGGAAACCTTACCGGAGCCTGTCCTCTGACGTTGTGCGCATCTTGCAGGACGACCTGCACCTGCTGCTCCGGGGCGAAGTGATCTGGAGAAAGGCGGAGGGGGCAAGCGGGTCGTGCGCGTGGGGCTCGTTCCGCAGCGCCGCCAACCCAGTGTTGCGAGATGTCACCGAGCGGGTCGTCATAGCGAGCAAGGGCAGGTTCGACCGAGCCAAGACGGTCGAGGAAAGGCGGGCGTCGTCACTGCCTCACGAGACGGCGATCACGGTGGACGAGTTCATGGAGGCGACCCTCGACGTGTGGGACATTGCGCCCGAGAGCGCTCGCAGGGTCAACCACCCGGCACCCTTTCCCCTACAACTCCCCCAGCGTGTCATTGGTCTTTATACGTACCGTGAAGACCTCGTCTTGGACCCGTTCATGGGCTCAGGGACGACCCTGGTGGCAGCCATCCGCTCTGGCCGGCGGTACCTGGGCTTTGACACCGACCCCGGCTACGTGAGCACCGCTCAGCAGCGGGTGAAAGAAGAGTTGTCGGGCCAGGTCCGTGCCCCGAGGGCATCGCCTCCCAAGGCAGGGCGTCGTCGGCCGGCGCGAGCGGCTATGGGTCAGATATCGCCCGGCGTGCCCGAGGATTTCCAGGCCAGGGCGGCCCGAGAGGGAAAGGCCGCCCAGGCGATAGCAGAAGGCGTGCTGTCCAGGGCAGGTTTCCGGGTAACGCAGAAGAACTCGCGTCCTCGAGGGCTCGGCGTGACAGTGGGCTTGATTGCACTCGACGGCCAGGACGTCCCATGGTACTTCGACGTGACAGGGGCCTTCACCACCACGAGGGGTGGCCTCCTTCGCGCAGACGTCATGTGGAGGTCATTGGTCCGGGCGAGCGTGCTCGTCAAAAACGGCAGGGTGCCTGTCGTCTTGCTGACCTCCCATCTCCCCCGTCCCGGGAGCGAAGCCGACTTGGCCCTGCGCGCCCTCGGCCCTGGTGTCGTCTTCGACGCGGTCGAGATGCTCTCCGACGCCCAGGGGGAGCGTCTCCGATCGTACGCCGAGGGAGGGCACGTTTCGAGACCGCTGCCCGGGTTTTGGACGGAGAGGGAACTAGCGGGGCTCTGAGCCTCTGCAGCCGGCGCCTCAAACCCCAGGCGCCGGCTCCACGGTTGGCCCTGCGGCTTTTACCGGGGCGGCCGCTTCGGTCCTGCCGTACAGGAAACGGTAACCCGCAGCCGACAAGATGCCGCCGACCAAGGGGGCCACGATGAACACCCACACTTGGCTGAGAGCCTGGCCCCCGACGAATAGAGCCGGGGCGAGAGCCCTGGCAGGGTTGACCGATGTCCCGTCGAGGGGTATTCCGACCAGGTGGACAAGCCCGAGGCACAGCCCGATCACAAGACCGGCCACCGCCCCATTGGAGGCGTCGCGCGTGACGGCCAAGATCACGAGCACGAAGAGGAAAGTCAAAATTACCTCGACCGCGAACGCCCCGCCCCCGTTCAGCCCGACCATTGAGTACTTGCCGTACCCGTCCGTGCCCAGGCCGATCTTCTTGGTCGAGTAACCAGTCGCACTGCTCGCCACCCCGTACAAAGCGGCGGCCCCGGCAATGCCCCCAACTATCTGGGCAGTCCAGTACCCCAGGGCGTCCGCCAAGGAGATCCGGCCCGAAGCGAGGAAACCGATGGTTACCGCGGGGTTGATGTGGCACCCGGAGATGGGCCCGATCGCATAGACCAAAACGACGAGCACGAGCCCGAAGGCCAAGGCCGTAGCCACGACTCCGGCGGCCGGGCTCGCACCTGCAACCTTGAAGCCGAAGCTCAATGTGGCTACACCGACGCCGACGAACACCAAAAAAGCCGTGCCTACCAGTTCGGCGAAAAAAGATCTCGGTCCCATCCCTATCCCCTTCTTTTTGCCGTCGTGAGGATGGTAGCACCGAGGCTGGCCGGGATCATGATTTTCGCCTTGCAGCGGGGCAAAGCGCCTGCCCGAGTTTGGGGCTTATGTCATGCCCATGCCGAACCAGCGGGAGCGGGACTGGAAGAGGAACCGTTCAGTCACAAGCCCGAGGATCCGCCTCGCATCTCCGAAGTGGTCAGGCATTTCGCGAAGCACAGCGACGTTGGCGGGGGCTGGCGCGGGGAGAAGGTCCCAGGCGGCCCGGTACCAGCGCCGGCCCAGTTGGTCGAGCAGGGCCAGGGCGCCATCGGACGGGGCGCCGGCCGGCGGCGACTCGCGTCGAGGACTGGACTGGGCACGGACGGGCGGGGCGCCGGCGCGGAGCAGGCGGCCCTCCTCGAGTGGCCCGAACCCCCGGCGCGCCAGGTAGTCAGGGAAGACGCCAGTGAGAAAAAGGGCGAGGTCGCCAAGGCGGCGTAAGATGCCGGGCCGCTCGGCCTCGGTTACCAGGTCGAGCAGGCTAGCCATACGCACTGGGTCGAGTTCCGAGAACCGATGCCGCCGCAAGCCTCGGGGGGTGGCTACCACGACCGAGCCGCTCGCTACGCGGGTGTAAGAAGCCAAGAGCTCGGCCAAGAAAAACCGGGCCCAGGGAGAGGACGCGAACTCTCTGAGCCGTGCCACGTCGAAGACGGGGGTCGCCCGCCCGGTCCGCGCCCAATCGGGCACGTAGGTCGTGGACTTGAGCTCCCGGACAGCTTGGTGGACGGCGACGCCGAACACCAAGAACGGCGACACGCCGACCAGCAGCGGGTCGCTCCGGTCGCCGCCGAAGACGGCCTCGAGCACCGGCGGGCTCACCAGCAGGTCCTCGATGCCTCCTCGCCGGGAACGTAGGGAGCCGCGCAGTTCTCTGGCCCGCAAGCCCTCCAAGGTTTCGCCGGTCAAAAGGGCCAGGTCGCGGTCCGTAAGGTGCTCCAAGTACGCTGCGGTGACGGCGAGGTCTTCGGACGACATCGTGTTAGCCAGATTACGCTCGCTTGCGCCTTCCCGGGTGCGATGGGCCCTCTGCCGAGCCGCCTCGCTGGCCCGGCTGCCGCGCCGGGTCGCCGGGGCCAGGCTGGTTACCTCGGGGACCTACCCGGGTGATCCCCGATACCGGGGCGGCCGCCCGTGCCGGAAGCTGGAGGCATGAACACCGACTCCGCCCCTCTAACTCGCCGCCAACTCCGCCGGCGCCCCGACCAGGGGATGATCGCTGGCGTCGCTGCCGGTCTCGCCGAGTACCTCGACGTCGACGTGGTGGCCGTCCGCTTGGCGTTCGTCATCCTGGCCCTGGCCGGGGGCATTGCTGTGCCGCTTTACGTGGCTGCTTGGCTCCTCGTCCCTGCGGAAGGCTCCTCCAGCTCGATCGCCGAGGATGCCTTCCACCAGTGGGTTTGAGCCCCACTGGCGCACCTCTCCCGTCCGCTCACCGAAATCACTTGGAGGTTACGATGCTCCGGCTTGTCCGGCCCGTTTTGATGGCTGTAGTGCTCGTCCTGGCCGGCCTGTGGCTGTTCGGCACAGTGCGGTCACTTCTTTCTTCCGTCGGCTTTTACCTGTTCCTCGCCCTGGTGGCGGTCCTCTTCGTCAGGCGCGGCCGTCGCCGGGTCACCTAAGGCCCGAGCACCGCTCCAACCGGCGCCACTACGGGCTCGCGCCGGCGAACGAGAAAGCCGCCGGCGCACCTCGCTCAGCTTGCCGGCACCGGTTGGAGCGCGAAGACGGCCTCGACGTCGGCGCTCACTTGCTCGGAACCTGGTTCGACCGGCGTAGTGCTGCTCGGGGCGCCGGCGGGCAGCGCCGTCAAGGGCTGGGGCGGCGGGGTGCTCGACTGGCTCTTGTCCTGGAGCGAGCACAAGGGGCCGAGGGTCTCACCGGCAGCGCTTGCCATGGCGGCCGCCTGTGCCCTCGCCTGGCGCACGGCTTGCCGGCGGGCTGCTGCCATGACTGCCGAGCCATTGCTGAGCGAGAACGAGATCCCGTTGACCCGCAAAGAGTTGCCGGCCGCTCGCCCGGCGGCGTCTATGACTGGTCCCGCCTTCGGTAGTTCGGACGAGCCGAGCAGGGTCACGGTGAGGTCGTTGTCCACCTGGTAGCCAGTTATCTCACCCTTTTGGTTGTAGTTGGGCGCCACCGACAGGTTGGAGGTCTGGATCTGGGCCTTGGGCACGCCCGCCGCTACGAGGACACCCACGATCGCCTGCGCTTTGCTGGCGTTGGCGGCCAAGGCGGCCGAGGCAGTGGACGCGCTCGTGTGCGACCCGAGCGAGATCGTCATTTCGTCGGGTGGCGCCTTGGCGGTGCCGTAGCCGTCCACCGTAACGGTCGGCTCGCCGGCGCGACAGGTCGCGTTGGTCGATGTGATGGCTGGGGACGCCGAGACCGGTGCCGGCGGTCCGCTCGCCCACACGGCGAGGCCGGCTCCTCCCAGTGCGGCTGCGAGTGCCAAGGCGGCGCCCTTCAAGTAAGTGCTCATGGCGAGTTAGTGCGCATGAGCGGCGATAATCAACCGCCGGCCCCGGCCAGAGCCCACCGCGAGTCCACCGCACTGGGCGACCACCTAGGCCCAGGGTGAAACTGCCAGCCAAAGCAGGGTGGCCACGGGCGTACAAAAAACTCACCGATGTGACATCGCTAGCCCCACATCCA
>JAJZYO010000132.1 GCA_021798075.1 Actinomycetes bacterium | reverse complement strand
CGTCCACCACCATCTGGCCTTCGTACCACTGGCAGGCCTTCAGATCGGTCCAGACTACTTACAAGTATCCGTCACGAAAGATCAGGTGAAGTCCGCTCCGCACATCGACATGCACGGTGAGGGGCTGTCCCAGGATGACGAGGCCGCGCTCTATCACCACTTCGGCATGAACTACACGGCGATCGGCACGGAGAGCGGACGGCGCCTCGCCAGGCGGTGACGCCGTCAGGCTTCGAACAGACCGAGCTTCGGCCGAGCAGACCTGGTCGGTCGAAGTGACGGGAGCAGGCGTCTCGTGCACTCGATCAGCCGGCTCCTCGATCCTGCTCCGGGGCCGCCGGGGCTGCCGTGGCCGGAGGGGCCGCCGGGGCCGGAGGGGTCGCCGGGGCCGGAGGGGTCCGCGGTCTTCCCGATCTACCAGAGCACGGTGTACTCGATGGGCCCGGGCACCGCTTACCATGACATCCCCTACATACGGCTGAACTCAACGCCCTCCCAGAGGTACCTGCACGACAAGCTCGCCGCGCTGGAGGGCGCCGAGGCCGCGCTGGCGACCTCCTCCGGCATGGCGGCGGTCACGACCACCCTTCTCAGCACCCTGCGCGCGGGGGACCATTTGCTGGCGGGCGACTCCCTCTACGGCGGCACCCACGACTTCCTCACAGAGCACAGCGAAGACCTCGGCTGGCGCTACACCTTCGTCGATGTCAACCGGCCGGAGACCTGGGCAGCCGCGCGCACCCGGCAGACCAAGGTCTTCCTGTTGGAGACGATCACCAACCCCATGGTCCGAGTCGGCCTGCTCGACGAGATCGCCGCCTTCGGGCGGAGGGAGGGCTTGCTCACGGTCATCGACAACACCTTCGCCACCCCGGTGAACTTCCGCCCTCTCGCGGCCGGCTTCGACCTTTGCTTCCACAGCGCCACCAAGTACCTGGGCGGCCACTCCGACCTCGTGGCTGGCTGCGTCATGGGCAGCGCCGGGCTGGTCGAGCGGGTGCGCAGGACCCTCAACCACTTCGGGGGCAGCCTCGACCCCCACACCGGGTTCTTGCTCGCCCGGGGGGTCAAGACCCTCGCGCTACGGGTCCGGGCACAAAACGAAAACGCCCTGGCACTGGCCCGTTTCCTCGCCGGCCACCCTGCGGTCGCTGCCGTCCACTACCCTGGGCTACCCTCCCACCCCGACCACGCGCACGCTGCGAAGCTGCTCTCGGGGTTCGGAGGCATGCTGAGCCTGCGGTTGCGCGGAGGTGAGGGGGCTGCCGAAGCCCTGCTCGGCGCGGTGCAGTTGGCATACCCGGCGGTGAGCCTCGGCGGTGTCGAGACGCTCATCACCCGGCCCGCGACCAGCACTCACGCGGGTATGCGCCCCGAGGACCGAGAACGCCTTGGCATCACCTCCGACCTGGTCCGGGTAAGTTGCGGCATCGAAGCCCAGCAAGACCTCATCGCGGACTTCAGCCAGGCCTTGGCGAACTAACAGCCCCGCACTTATGATGGCCACCATGACCGAGTTTCGATGTGGTGAGGAACAAATTACCAGCCGGTCCTTCATGTCAAAGGCTGAGTACGATGTTTACGCCGCTACTCATGCCGAACTACATTTCCACGGGTTGCGGCACCCTCATGACGACCCGACGATCTTCCCGGCGCCGGCAGCATTTTGTGCTCCAAAACAGCATTCTTACGAGGCCATGCCTGCCGACGACGCACTGTGACAACCCGGGGCGGGCCATAAGCCGGCGACAGCCGTTCTACGGCTCGCCAGCCGTAGGCAACCGCCCCAACTGCGACCACCCGAGAGGGGCACGGTCGAGCGGGTGAGGAGCCTCTTCATATGCCACGGGCCGGCGCACATGACGGTGCCGACCAGAGCGGTCATGACTGCCGCGCCCCCTCCCTGAGCCTTCCGATGGTTCACCGGCCGCCGGGAGGTGTCGACGAGGCCACCGCAGAGATGCACGCCTTTTGGGCGCAGGCCCACTCGCTCTCCGCAGTGGTGCACGAACTTGCCGCCCTGCATGACCAGGTAGGTGCGGAGCGCACGAGGACCGCTGCCGAGGTCGCCGAGCACCGCGCCCGGGCGGCCGCCTACCGGCTGGAGGCACTACGCCGCCGGGCCGACGCCGACACCGCCCGCGAGCAAGGCGGCCTCCCCACAGGAGAAGAGGAAGTGGAAAGGGTGCCCCAGACGCGGAGGCCCAGCAGCCTCGAAAAGGAACGAGCCCGCATCGAAGCCAGGATGCGACGCAGGCGCGAGCGCGAAACCGGCTTTCGGCGTTACCGGCTCGGCCCCGGCCGTCTCGGCGCAGTTCCGGGCTCTATCGTGGCCCCGACTCCTCCCGAACAAGCGCTCGACCGGGAGATCCTCGCAATCGAACGGGCGCTCCAAGAGCACGGGCCGACCGAGGAGGGCGAGCTTGCCCGGATGGTCGGGAGCCGCTACTGGGGCCCTGCCGTGTTCTCCGAGGCGCTCCGCCAGGCCGTCGCGGAGGGCGGCGCCAAGCGGCTTTCACGCCGTATCTACGGGCCCGGAGAGGAAATGCCAGAAGGAAGCGGCGGGGGCGGTGGCGACACGAGCGACACCCCCGAGCGCCGAGGGGCCTGAGCAAGTCGGCACCGGAGAAGCCCGGGCAAAGTGCTCTGTGTGCTTCGACCACGGAGCGGCGGGTCACCATCACAAGGCGCTCCTCGGCCTGCACGGCCTCGGCGTTTACGGGGCCGGCATCGCCTCGATGACCTGGGCGAGCACGACGGCGCCCGAGTGCTCGACGTCCTTGGTGGCAGTTAGCAGCGTGAGCGGGGCCCTAGCGGAGATATCGGCCAGGTGCCGCACCTCGCTCTTGGCCGGCGGGCGAGCGAGCTCGGCCCGGTAGCGCCTGGCGAACTCCGAGAACTTGGTGGGGTCGTGGCCGTACCAGCGCCGCAGGTCAGCGCTGGGGGCGGCCTCTTTCGCCCACTCGTCGAAAAGGTCTCGAGAGGCTTTTACACCCCGGGGCCAGAGCCGGTCGACGAGCACCAGGTAGCCCTCGGTGCCGGCCGGCGGTTCGTAGATGCGACGGACCTTCACAGCCCGGACCTTGCTAGTCATCGCGCCTCGCCCTCGGGACCAAAGCTAGACAGGTTCGACCACGTCGGCCAGGGCCACCCGTCCGGGTTGGACGACTCCACCCCAAACTCCGAACGGGAGCTTTTCACCCGTCTCTGGCTGGCGGCGGTACGAGCGCAACGCCCCCAGGGTGTCCATGTCCACCGTCCCGGTGTCAGGGTCTTGGCTGGTGACCAAACAGCGCCCGACCAGGCCCCCGATGGCTACCACCGCCTCGCCGAGACGGACCCGCCGGCCGACCCACCCGTCCTCGGCGTGGGCGGCCACCCCGCTCACCCCGAACAACATGCGGAACCGCCGGCGGTCGAGGCTCGCTCCGCCACCCAATGCCGCGGCCAGGCGAGCGACAGAGGCGGTAGACAGTAGGGACACGGCGGCCTTCGAGCCCCGGTCGACCCCGTCGCCCTCGTGGGCGACCTTCACGAGGGCGAGGGGACGCTCGAAGTAGGCGCTGAGGGCCTCGCTCCAAGGACCGTCCACGACGTGGCCAGAGACCGGTCGCCCAAAAAACGACGTCGTCACCTCTTGCGCGCCAACCACACGCCCTGCAACTTCGGTCCCGTCGGGGAACGCCAGGGTTAGGGTCTCCAGCGCCGGGTCGTAGGCAGGAGTGACCCTAACCAAGCCACCAAGTCGCTTTCCATTGACCATCTGCCCGTCCTCATCCACGAGGTAGAAGGCACGGTTCGCGGCCACTCCCCCCGTACCGAGCTCCACGGCCGCGGGGTGGACCAAACCCAAGCCTTTGACCGGCGCGATCGAGATCCAAGCCACCCGTGCTCCCATCCGTCCCTTTTAGTCCAACGGGAGGCCCCGCTGCGCTCACGTCGGTTGCCCGCTCTGCTGGCGGAGGGGCGGGCGGTGCTCGTGGTGCGAAGATACGCGCATGCCCTTGTACCACCACGTACCCCATCCCCGCATCCAGCAGCGTAAGGCCGAGGGACCCTCCCGGACCATCGACCAGCGTCGCCTCCACCACCCCAACCCGTTCATCCGGTTTAACGCTCGGCTCGCCCTGGGCATCACCTTTGTGGTCGGCACCATGTGGTGCGCGTACCTCTTCACCGTCATCGCCTTGTTGAGCGCGCCTTCAGCTTTCCGCTCCGGCAACATGACCATCATCATCGCTTGGGTGTCCTCGAACTTCTTGCAGTTGGTATTGCTGCCCATCATTATCGTGGGGCAGAACATCCAGGCGAAGGCAGCTGACAAACGTGCCGAGGACACCTACAACGACGCTGACGCCATTCTTCACGAAGCAATCCAGATACAGGAGCACTTGGCGGCACAAGACGACGAGATCGAGCGGATCCTCCATATGGTCGCCTCAACCCCATAAATATGCCTCGAGGTCGCTCGCCTGCGCCGAGGGCGCTCGCCCACCGATGGCAGGCAGCCAACTCCGAGGGGTCACCCAGCCTCGGGCCTTTCGCGCGAGGAGGGCCAGGTGGTCCTGAGGGCCGGAAAGCGACCTCCAGCTTATTTCCAGCGCCGGCGCACGCCGAACAACTCCTGCGCGTAACCGGCCACCGACACGGGGGACATGAGCATCTGGTAAAAGAGCACGTAGCAGGCCAGCCCCCTCAGGTTGCGCCGGATCTTGAGGTCGAAGGGCACGAACACTCGTTTGTGCTGGTACTCGTAAAGGAGCACGTTGATCAGCAGGGTGAGCGGTAGCACGGCTACGGTGTATATGCCGACGAACCAGAACAGCCCGAAACAGGCAAGCACGATCCCGGGCATCCAGAGGAACGTGTAGGCGAGGTCGATGAAAGGCAGCAGCAGGTCTATCCCGGCCAGCATTGCGGTCATGGGGCGCGGCTGCCCCCACGGTTTGACCGAGCGGATGCCTTCGATCATCCCGCGGGCCCACCGGGCCCGTTGCCTGCAGAAGTGGCCAATATGCGAAGGGACCTCGGTGAAGGCAATGGCGGTCGGCTCGAAGTAGACGCGCCGGCCGCCCTCCATCAGTCTCCAGGTCAGCACAATGTCCTCGCCGATGGCGTCGGGCCACCCGCCTACCCGGCGGACAGCTTCAGTCTCGTAGAGGCTGAACGCCCCCTGTGCTACCAAGGTGCCCTGGTAGAGCCCCTGCATCCTTTTGACCGAGGCGATCCCCAAGAAGTAGTCCCATTCCTGCATGCGGGTCCAGATGTTGTCGCGGCTGTTACGAGCGAGCACCGCCCCTGCTACCGCGGTCACGTCGGAGGGCGAGCATTGGTAACGGGCGACCAGGTTGCGGACGGCGCTCGGGTGAAGGGCGGTGTCCGCGTCGAGGGTGATGACGATGTCGGTCTCCACGTACCGAAGCGCCGTGTTGAGGGCGTGGCTCTTGCCCGGGTTGGGCGCGGATATGGCCCGGGCAGACAAGCCGAGCTCCGAGGCGGCTCTGCGAGCAGTCGCGAGCGTGCCGTCGCTAGAGGCGTTGTCGATGACGATGACGTGCATAGGCCCCTCGTAGTCCTGGCGGGCGAGGTACTGGAGCGTGTCGGCTATGCGCTGCGCTTCATTGTGCGCTGGCAGGAGAACGGTGACCGGTGCCTGTGGGCTCGACCGTCGCAGTGGCGGCTGTCGGTCCAGCACCAGGCTCGCGGCCAAGAAAGCGACCAGCCAGCCGGGAGCATACGCGAGCACCGCTATGGCAAGGACTGCGACAGGCCAGGTGATGTCCTTGGCGAGCGAGTGGAGCCACGGCAGGGAGAGCCAAACCGACAACCCCAACCAAGCGAACGCGAGCACGGAGGCCAACGCGAACTTGGCGCGTACGGGAACGTACCGGCGCCGGTGACCGAGTGTGTGCGCAGGACGCGAGGCCGGTTCGCGAACGGGGAGCCGCAGGTCGGGTCCCTCGTCCTGCCTCTGGCAGGTGGGCAGCGACTCGTCGCGCAGATAGGCCACTCGTTAGTACTCGGCTCCCAGGTCTCGCTCTTGAGCGAGTAGCGAACCCGTTGAACCCGGCGTTCTTCTCGGCCTCGGAGTCGGCTGGCCGACCCACAAGGCGTGACGGCGCTCCGCATGACTGGCATTTGACCCCAATTGAGGTGGGGAAAATTGGGGCCTGG
>JAJZYO010000131.1 GCA_021798075.1 Actinomycetes bacterium | reverse complement strand
GACCTGCTCTCCGGCTCGGGCCTCAGGGTCGTGTTCTCGATCATCCAGTCCATCCCCTTTGTGGGCGTTTGGGTCGCGTTCACCCTGTGGGGCGGGGCGTTCCCAGGGACCTCGGTGTTCTTCACGAGGCTTTTCGTCATCCACGAGTTCTTGTTCCCCCTGATCCTGCTCGGGCTCCTCGGTGCTCACCTCGGGATCTTGTGGCACCAAAAGCACACCGACTTCCCCGGCCCAGGCAAGACGGAGCACAACATCGTCGGGAGCCGGCTCTGGCCGCAGTACGCGATCAAGTCGGGCGGGCTCTTCATGTTCATCGCCGCGATCGTCTTCGGGTTGGGCGGTTTCGTCCAGATAAACCCGATCTGGGTGTACGGTCCCTACAGCCCCGCCCGAGGGAGCGCTGGTACCCAGCCCGACTGGTACGTGGGGTGGCTGGACGGGGCCCTTCGGCTATGGCCCCACTGGGAGTTCCGGAGCTTCGGCCACGAGATCGCCAACCCGTTCTTCCCGGGCATACTGCTCCCGGGCATCGTGTTCACGATCATGTACGCGTGGCCGGCCATCGACCGCCGGCTCTTTGCCGACAACGAGGAGCACAACCTCCTCGACCGGCCGCGCGACAAGCCCCTGCGTACGGCGATCGGCGTGGGGGCGCTGTTCTTCTTTGCCGACCTAACCGTGGCGAGCGCCACCGACCTGATCGGGAACGCCCTCAACATCTCCTTCGAGCTCCTGATCGAGATCCTCCAGTACGGCTCGTTCGTAGCGCCGATAGTGGCGGGCGTTGTGACCTACAAGGTCTGCAACCTCCTCAACGCGCAGAACGCCCACCCGATCCAGCGCCCCGTCGGCGGCATCATCGTGCGAGATGCGCGGGGTGCCTTCCACACGCTCGGGGCAGAGCACGCGCACGAGGCTCACGATGGCGACCGTCACGGCAATGGGGGCGATAGCGGGCACGGCGGCGCGGAGGCTGCGCTCGAGGCTGCCGGGCTCGAGGCTGCCGGGCTCGAGGCGGCCGGGCTCGAGGCGGCCGGGCTCGAGGCGGCCGGCGGCGAACCGGCAGGGGGATAACGAGCCCCCGGGCGCGCGAGCGCACTAAGTTTCTTTGACAGTGCGCACCCTTTCGATTGTGCTGGCAGGAGGCGAGGGCAAGCGCTTGTTGCCCCTCACGCTCGACCGTGCCAAGCCTGCAGTGCCGTTCGGCGGCCACTACCGCCTGATCGACTTCGTGCTGTCAAACTTGGCAAACGCTGACTTCTTGAAAGTCATCGTCCTCACGCAGTACAAGAGCCACAGCCTCGACCTCCACGTGACGCGGACATGGCGGCTCTCCAACCTGCTCGGGTATTACGTGACGCCCGTCCCGGCCCAGATGCGCCGCGGCCCCTGGTGGTTCGCGGGCTCAGCGGACGCCATTTACCAAAACCTGAACATCGTGAGCGACGAGCGACCCGACTACATCTTGGTCTTCGGCGCCGACCACATTTACCGTATGGACCCCCGCCAGATGCTCGAGCAGCACATCCAAAGCGGGGCCGCCGTTACTGTCGCGGCCATCGGTGTACCTGCCGGCGAGGCCGGCAGCTTCGGCATCATCGAGCCGGCGAAGGGCATGCGTATCTCGCGCTTCATCGAGAAGCCAGCGGACCCGCTCGCCCTGGCTGGCGGCCGCAAGGAGCTCTTTGCCTCGATGGGCAACTACATCTTCACGGCCGAGGCGCTCGTAGACGCCTTGCGCGAGGATGCCGAGGACTCGGGCAGCCGCCATGACATGGGCGGCGACATCGTGCCACGCTTCGTCGAGGCAGGTGATGCCCACTTTTACGATTTCGGCGCCAACCTCGTACCAGGTTGCACGGACAAGGAGCGGGGTTACTGGCGTGACGTTGGGACCCTCGACGCCTACTACGAGGCGAGCATGGACCTCGTCTCCGTCGACCCGGTCTTCAACCTCTACAACGAGGAGTGGCCGATCCACACGAGCCCGTCTTCGCTGCCACCGGCCAAGTTCGTGTTCGAAGAGCCGTCGAGGCGCGGCCTCGCCTTCGATTCCATCGTCTCGGCCGGGACGATCATCTCGGGAGGCACCGTGCGCCGTTCTGTCATTTCCTCCGGCGTTCTCGTCGACCAGGGAGCGCTCGTCGAGGAGTCCGTCGTGATGGACCGGGTGCGCATCGGGGAGGGGGCAGTCGTACGCAGGGCCATCGTCGACAAAAATGTCGTGATCGAGCCAGGAGCCCGCGTGGGTGTCGACGCCGAGCTGGACGCGAGCCATTTCACGATCTCGGCCGGTGGCGTGGTGGTCATAGGCAAGGGGGAGAAGGTCGTCGCTTGAAGGTCGCCCTGCTCACCCGCGAGTACCCGCCTGAGACCTACGGCGGCGCGGGGGTTCACGTCGAGTACCTCGCCCGTGAGCTGGCGGGCCTTGTCGACGTCGGCGTGCGCTGTTTTGGCCCTCCGAGGCAGGACCCCCTCGTCAAGGCCTCTTACGAGCCGTGGGGCGCCTTCGCTAAGGATGGGAAAGGGTCGGCCCTTGCGTACCTATCGGTCGACCTTCGGATGGCCGAAGACGTTGCTGGAGCCGACCTCGTCCATAGCCACACCTGGTACGCCAATTTCGGGGGCTACCTTGCCCAGGTGCTCTACGGGACCCCTCACGTAGTCACCTCCCACAGCCTGGAGCCCCTCCGCCCGTGGAAGGCCGAGCAGTTGGGACCGGGCTACCGCCTCTCCTCCTGGGCAGAACGGACGGCCATAGAGCAAGCCGACGCCGTCATCGGCGTCTCGAGGGCGATGGTCGACGACATCCTGCGCGTGTACCCCGCCGTTGACCCGGCTCGCGTGAAGGTCGTGCACAACGGCATCGACACCGACGAGTTCTTCCCCGACCCTGAGACCGACGCCCTGGCAAGCCTCGGCATCGACCCAGAAGCCCCCTACGTCCTTTTCGTTGGCCGGGTCGCAAGGCAAAAGGGCATCACCTACCTGCTCGAAGCGGCGCGGGGGTTCGTGCCTGAGGCAGGGCTCGTCGTTTGTGCCACCGCCCCCGACACGCCCGAGGTAGAAGCCGAAGTCCGTGCCGGGGTGGACGCGCTCACCGCCGAGCGAGGCGGCGTGACTTGGCTCGACGCGATGCTCCCGCGCCGTCAAGTCGTCCAGCTCATGAGCCACGCGGCCGTCTTCGTCTGCCCCTCGGTGTACGAACCGTTCGGCTTCATAAACGTGGAGGCCATGGCGTGTGGGGCCCCGGTCGTGGCGAGCGCCGTGGGCGGTATCCCCGAAGTGGTAGTAGACGGGGAGACCGGGTTGCTCGTGCCCTTCGAGCCGAGCGGCGACCCCTTCGGGTCCCCGGCAGACCCCGCCGCGTTCGCGTCTGCCCTCTCCGCCCAGGTGAACCGCCTGCTCAGGGACCCCGACCTCGCCAGGCGCCTCGGTGCCGCCGGCAGGCGGCGCGCCGTGGCCGAGTTCACCTGGCCTGCGGTCGCGCTGAAGACGGTGCAGGTCTATAAAGAGGCCCTTTCAGCCCGGCCCAGTTAGTGAGGGCACGCTTGAGCGGCTATCATCGTGGTGGTGCCCTTCGCACGGGCGCGGGGTAGGCAACAACCATGATCCGCTTCGAGCACGTCCATAAGGCGTACAAGGGCTCCGTGACGGCCTTGAAGGACGTCACGGTAGACATCAAGCGGGGGGAGTTCGTCTTCGTCGTCGGGCCCTCGGGCTCTGGGAAGACCACGTTCCTCTCCCTTGTTACCAAAGAGGAGCGGGCCGACTCGGGCGAGATCTGGGTGGCTGGCAAGGAAGTGGGGTCCCTGCCCCCCTGGAAGGTGCCCTATCTCCGGCGCAATATCGGGTGCATATTCCAGGACTTCCGCCTGTTGCCCGAGCGCAGCGTCTATGACAACGTAGCGTTCGCCCTCGAGGTCACGGGTCGGCCGCGCCACTTCGTGCGCAGCCAGGTACCCCAGATCCTCGAACTTGTCGGGCTCGGCAGCAAGATGGGCCGCAAGCCCGGTGAGCTCTCTGGAGGTGAGCAGCAGCGGGTGGCGGTTGCTAGGGCGTTCGTGAACCGGCCGCTCATCCTCCTCGCCGACGAGCCGACGGGCAACCTGGACCCAGCCACCACGGCTGGGATCATGCGGTTGCTCGAGAGGATCAACCAGTACGGCACCACAGTCGTCATGGCCACTCACCACCAGGAGATCGTCGACGCCATGAGGAAGCGCGTGATCGAGCTCGACCACGGGATCGTCGTGCGTGACCAGGCAAGAGGCGTGTACGGGATGGTTGACGCTTGAGCTTGGCCTCGAGGCGGGGCTGGCAGATCGTCACGGTTTAGAGGGAGCTGCGCTTGGCATTACCGAGTTCGTACGTCTTGCGCGAGACGGGGGGCAACCTCGCACGCAATGTGGTGATGACCGTGGCGGCCGTCGTCACCATGGCCGTCTCGCTCACAGCTTTGGGGAGCGTCCTCATCATGCGCCAGGCGGTCAACAAGGCGACCGTGCAGTACCAAGGCGGGGTCGAGCTGGTGATCTTCTTGAACGCGAACGTGAGCTCGCAGGAGATCACCGGCATCCGCCAGCAGCTCGTCTCGATGACCCCTGCCCAGATAAAGAAGTGCTCCTACGTCGACAAGGCGCAGGCCTACGTGGAGTTCAGGCAGATGTTCAGCGGGCAACCCGACATGTTGAAGGTCATGACGCCGGCCAACATGCCCCCATCGTTCCGCTGCGTGCCGGCCAAGGCGCAGAGCCTGAGCCAGCTGGACGCCGAGTTCTCCAAACAGCCCGGGGTCTATTCCGTCGAGTACCCCGGCCAGGAGATCAAGCAGTGGCTCGCCCACTTCGCGACTTTGCGCAACGTCACCTTGGTCGTGGCCGCCGGCGTGATGATCGGTGCCATCGCCCTCGTGGTCAACACCATCCAGCTCGCGATCTTTGCCCGGCGCCGGGAGGTGGCCGTCATGAAGCTGGTTGGCGCGACCAACTGGTTTATACGGGTGCCGTTCATGTTCGAAGGGCTGGTAGAGGGCTTGGTCGGAGCGGTCATCGCCTTTGTGATCACCTTCACTGCCCGCAACACGCTCGCTTCTTTCACCGGCACTAACCCCCTCATCCCGAGCCAACCCCTAATCGTGAGCTCCCACGAAGCGTTCCTGACCGGCATCCTGATCGTCGTGGTCGGAGCGGCGGTGGGTGCGGTTGGATCCGGTTTCGCGGTGCGGCGGCACCTGTCGGTATGAGCCAGCGGCTCGAGGACTACGGGCTTATAGGGGACACCCATACCGCCGCCCTCGTCGGGCGCGACGGCTCGCTTGACTGGTTCTGCGTACCTCGTTTCGACTCTTCCGCCTGCTTTGCCGCCCTCCTCGGGTCCCCCGATCATGGCCGTTGGCTCCTCGCACCGCGCCGGGCGGGACTGGCCATCCGGCGCCACTACCGGGAGGGTTCGCCCGTCTTGGTGCAGGAATGGGACACCCCGACCGGGCGGGCCAGAGTGACAGACTTCATGCCACCGAGGGAGACCCGGCCGCAGGTGTTCCGGCGCGCTGAATGCCTGCAAGGGAGCGTGGAGTTCGAGACTGAGCTGGTCGTCCGCTATGAGTACGGTTCGCAGGTCCCCTGGGTTACCCAGACGGGGACGGGCGTGCGGGCGACGGCCGGGCCCGACTCCCTCGTCCTGGAGAGCCCCGTTGCCCTCGAGGCCGACGAGCTGCGCCACAGGGCGACGTTTGTCCTTAGCGAGGGCGAGAGCCACGACTTCCGGCTGCAGTGGGAGCCGTCATGGGAGGACGACGGTGCCGACACGGGCTTCGAGGAGGCGCTTGGGGCCACGCTCTCGTACTGGGACAACTGGACGGGCCGTTTCGTGGAACGCCACGGGGAATGGGAAGAGCTCGTCCGGTGCTCCTTGGTGACGCTGAAGACCCTCACCTTCGCCCCGACGGGCGGGATCGTCGCCGCGCCGACTACGTCGCTACCAGAAGAGATCGGAGGCGAGCGCAACTGGGACTACCGCTACTGCTGGGTCCGTGACGCCGCCCTCACGATCGACGGCCTCGTCTTGGCCGGCCTCCGCGAAGAAGCCGAGGCCTGGCTCTGGTGGCTGGTCCGGGCGGCCGCCGGCAAGCCGGAGCAACTGCAGATCATGTACGGCGTCGCTGGCGAGAGACGC
>JAJZYO010000130.1 GCA_021798075.1 Actinomycetes bacterium | reverse complement strand
CGACGAGGAAGACGTCCGGGCGAAAGCGCTGAGCGGCGTCGGACATGATGGCGGTACGCGCCCGGCGCGCCAGGTCAAAGTCCCAGCGCTCGTCGCGGGCTCGGTACTCCCCTGCCCCGACCTTCACCACCGGCGGCAGCCTGAGGACCATGAGCCCACGAGGGAGCGGGAAGCGCTCTGCCACCGAGGAGCCGGTCATGAGCAGGACCCGGAGGCTCGGCCGGTGATCGAGCAGGCGCTTGGCGATGGCCAGGTTGCGCCGGAGGTGCCCGAGGCCGTAAGTGTCGTGCGAATAGAGCAGTACCCGCCGCAGGTTTTTAGGGGCCGGGCTCATGCCGCGCTCCTTTGTTGGGAGAGACGGGAACGCAGCCAGTCCACTTCGGCGGCATAACCCTCGGCGAAGCCCACACGTGCCCGGAACCCGAGCAGCTTCTCCGCCCGGGACAGGTCGGCCCCGGTGTGGCGGGCATCGCCGCGGGCGAAGGGTTCGCGCTCCACCTGGACCGGTGCACCCGTGAGCCGGCCGAGAAGCTCGAACACCTCCGTGAGGGTGATGCGCGAACCGCCCCCCACGTTGACCGCCAGCCCCGCCACCGGGGCATCGGCCGCCAGGTAGGTGGCCTCGACGATGTCGTCTACGAAAGTGAAGTCGCGGCTCTGGGTGCCGTCACCGAAGAGGCGGAGAGGACGGCCGGCGAGGGCAGCTTCGGCGAAACGGCGCAAGCCCATGTCCGGGCGCTGGCCGGGGCCGTACACGGTGAAGTAACGCAACGCCACGCTCTCGAGGCGGGGGCCGTTGGCGGCCAGGCACAACAGCTCCGCGGCGAGCTTGGTCTGGCCGTAGGGGGATATCGGCGCCGTAGGGCCGTCCTCCTTGAAGGGGAGCGGAGAGTCCCCGTACACCGACGACGACGACGCGTAGACGAGACGGCGGGCACCCGCGCCCCGGGCCTGCCCGACGAGGCGCGCCGTGGCCTCGACGTTGTCGTGGCGGTACTTGGCGAGGAGCTTGAAGCTGTCGCGCACCCCGGGCCGCCCGGCCAGGTGGAAGACGACCTCCACGCCTTCCAAGTGCTCGGCCAGGTCGGCGGTGGCCAGGTCGGCGGTGACGTGGCGGTAACCGGGGCGCCGGCCGAGCTCTTCGGCCCGGGCGACCTTCTCGGTCGGGTCGTAAGAGTCGGTGAACGCGTCAACGCCCACCACCCCCCAACCATCGTCGAGCAGCCGCGCGGCCAACCGGGAGCCGATGAAGCCGGCGGCCCCGGTCACCATGCAGTTGCGTCCGGCATTATTGCCTTTGGTTTGCATTGGTCCTCTCCTCACGCCTGGGGGGCCGTGGGCGGGCGCACTTCGTGCACCGCGCCCGTCGGGGGCCCCTGTGTGTTACCGGCGACTATTGGACAGCGGCCCCTTGTCCGCCTCGTGGAACAGATGTGGAAGTCGTGCGGAAGTTCGGTTATGCCCTCGGCCCGAGCCCTGCCGGTGCCCCGGGGGGTACCGGAGGTTGGGCGTGGCCCGCCGGCACCGCGCCGTTCGCCTGCGCCCGGCGGCCCGCCTTGGGGAGCGTGACAGTGAACACGCTGCCCTCACCTGGCGAGCTCTCCAGCTCCACCCGCCCCCCATGGGCGGCGACCAGGGCGGCTACCACCGCCAGCCCGATACCGGTGCCGGGGGCATCGCGCCCCCTTGCCCCCCGGAAGAACCGATCGAACACCTTGCCCTGCTCCCCCTCGGGGACACCGATGCCGGTATCGGCGACGACGATACGGGCATCGTTTCCTGCGGGGCCCGCCGTGACCTGCACCTTCCCACCCCGGGGCGTGAACTTCGCCGCGTTGGAGAGCAGGTTGACCACCACCTGTTCCAAGCGGTCGGGGTCGCCTTCGACCTCGACCGCAGCCAGTTCGATGGAAAGGTCGACCCCCTTGTCGACGAACAGTGAGGCGAGCCGGGCCGTCGCGTTGGAAGCCACGGAGGCGACGTCGACGCGTTCCCGGCGCGCCGAGAGCGCCGCCGCTTCGGCCTCGGTCAAGACCCTCAGGTCTTCCACCAAGCGGCTGAGCTGGCCGACTTCCTCACTGAGGCGGCCGACCTCGCTCTGGTCCAGGGGTACGACCCCGACCGCCAGGCCCTCGAGCTCTGCCTGGAGGACGGCGAGCGGGGTACGCAGCTCGTGCGCCAGGTCGGCCACCAGTGCCTTGCGCAAGGAGTCCTCGTGTTCCAAAGACTCCGCCAAGGTGTCGAAAGCGGTGGCGAGCTCGGCCAGTTCGCCAGTGGCCCTGAGCGGCCCGACCCGGCTCTTCCGGTCACCGGTGGCCAGGCGCCTGGCGGCCCGGGTCAACGAGCGCACCGGCACCACCAGCCGCCGCGACCCGACGACGCCCACGGCGAAGGCACCGACCAGGGCGAGCCCGGCCGCCAGCAGCATCGAGGCTTCGATGGAGCGCCGGAAGGCGATCTCCTCGGGCGTCATGCCCGATTTGGGGAGGCCCAGCCTGGCAATGGCCACTTCCTTCCCCCCGATGACGATGGGGACATCCCGTGATGTGACCGGGCCATTGGGAGGCGGGACCCGCAAGACCACCCTGCCGCCGGCACGTACCTCGACGCCGACACCGACCGTCTTCGCCACGTCCCTGGCCGGCACCAGGTCCTCGGGCAGGAACCTCGGGTCGTCCAGGTACGCAGAGCGGACGGACGCGACGATGGCCCGCGTGGTCGAAGCCTCGTTCTCCTGGCCGGCGTTCATGACGTCTATATCGGCGAAGACGAGCGTCAGCACTCCAAAGAGCACTACCGAGACGAGCGCGATGGCCGCCGACCCGGCGACAAGGCGGCGGCCGAGGGGGCCGAGCCACTCGAGGTACCGCCGCCCGGGCTCGGCCACCCGTCAGCGGTCCCGCTTGAGGGCGAGGCGGTAACCGACGCCGAGCACCGTCTCGATGACCCGCGGGCTACAGGACGCCTCCCCGAGCTTGCGGCGCAGGTTCTTCACGTGCGAGTCGATGACCCGCTCGTAGCCCTCCCAGTCGTGGCCCCGTACCGCGTTGACGAGCTCGTAGCGGGAGTACACCCGGCCCGGGGCACGGGTGAGGACCTGGAGGATCCGCCATTCGGTCAGGGAAACCGGGACGAGCTCGCCGTTGCAGTAAAGCTCGTGGCGTTCCTCGTCGACCACGAGCATGCCGGCGCCAAAAGACGACGTGGTGGCAGGCGCCACCGCCGCCCTGCCCCGGCGGAGGATGGCCCGGACCCGCAGCACCAGTTCCCGGGGGCTGAACGGCTTGGTCAAGTAGTCGTCCGCGCCGAGCTCGAGGCCCCGGATCCGGTCTTCGGCGCTCACCTTCGCCGTGACCATGAGCAGGGGCACATCAGAATTGCGGCGCAGTTCCTTGGAAACTTCCAAGCCCGGGACATCCGGCAACCCGAGGTCGAGCACCACGAGGTCGGGAGGCGACTTGGCCGCCATGCTGATCGCCTCGGCCCCGGACCCCGTGGTCATCACAACGAAGCCCTCGCTCTCGAGGAAACTCCTGATCAGGTCGCGCAGCCGCGCCTCGTCTTCTACGACGAGCACCGTTGCTGCCATCGGGCCTCCTTGGCCGCTGCTGTCAGGTGCATGATAACGCCAACGTCCTGACTCGATCCCCACCCGACCCGCCCGGACAGGGAGCCCGGACAGGGAGCCCGGACAGGGAGCCCGGACAGGGAGCCCGGGCAAGGAGCCCGGGCAAGGAGCGCAGTAAGGTGCCGGGGTGCTTCCCTCCGATGGCCACGTCCATAGCCAGTGGTCCTGGGACGCCCCGAACGGCGACATGGAGGCGGCGGCAGCGCGTGCCCTTCAGCTGGGGGTGTCCTCCGTGGCCTTCACCGACCACGTGGACTGGACTCTCCGTAACATGCACGGCGCCGGCGCCCGGAAGGGAGACCGGGCTAGCGTTGTCGACGACGTCTTCGTTGTCGAGCCCTTGGACGTCGAGGGTTACCTAGAGTGCCTTCAGCGTTGCCGAGACCGCTTCCCTGGGTTGCGGATCCTCTCGGGTGTCGAGTTGGGCGAGCCGCACCTTCACCCCGCTGCGACTGCTCGTCTGCTGGCTGGCGGCGACTTCGACCGGGTACTTGGGTCGGTCCACACGCTGCCGGACCTGGCGGGGCAGGGCGGCTGGGTCGAGGTCGGCGTGGCCTACCGGCAGCGCCCAGCGCTCGATGTGGTCCGAGAGTACCTCCGAGCGGCCACCGAGCTTGCAGCCAGCAACGCGCCTTTCACCGTCCTCGCTCACCTCGACTTCCCCTTGCGCCGACGGGAGCACTGGAGAAAGCCGCCTTTCGACTGGCTGATGGTGGAGGACGAGACGCGAGTAGTCCTCGACGCCCTCGCAGGGTCAGGCCGTGCCCTCGAAGTGAACACCCGCATGCATTTCCCTGTCACTTTGTTGAAGTGGTGGCACGAAGCCGGCGGGGAAGCGGTGGCTTTCGGTAGCGACGCCCATGAACCAGGTCGTGTGGCCCATGAGTTCGCCCTAGCCGCCGAACTGGTCGAAGCGAGCGGCTTCCATGCCGGAAACCGGCTTGACGACCTGTGGGGACGTGCATAGCCGGGCGCAACCTTCCTGCGGTGCAGGACGCCTGCGTGGGCCAGACCCGGCCCGACTACGATGAGGATGTTCAGCGGGGAACCGTATTATCTCTCGAGGCTGGGTAGCAACGGTGCGAGAAGTGCAGCAAGATTTGCCGGGCGGGGGCAAGACCACCGCGCCGAGGCGGCGGCCTCGCCCTCGCTGGCGCAACCGGGAGGTGTGGGCGATCTCCCTCTCGGCGTTCTTCTCCGACACGGGGTACCAGGGCGTCCTCGCCGGCTTCCCCCTCTTCCTGGTCCTCACGTTGCACCAGCCGGTATGGGAGTTCGGCCTGGCGAGCGCCATAGCGTACGGGGGCGGCACGCTCTTTGCCTGGGCAGGGGCCCTGCTCGGGGACCGGTTCGGCCACCGGCGCGTAGCTATCACGGGCAACGCCCTCATCCCTTTGCTCTCCCTGTCGGCGCTTTGGGCCAACCCGGCAGTTGCGATCGGCCTTTTGTGCGCCGGATGGTGGGCGCGCAACTTCCGCACCCCGTCGCGCCGCGTGATGCTGGTCGAGGCGGTGCCCGCCGAGGACGACCGCAACTCCGTGTTCGGTTTCCTCCATGCCCTCGACATCGGTGGCGGGGCCCTTGCCGGCACCTACGTGCTGATCGCGGTCATCGAGCACGTGGCCTTCAAGTGGATCTTCTTAGGCAGCGCCCTGCCGCTGGCTATCGCGACCTTCTCGCTCACCCGCTGCACCACTGGCCGAAAAGCGCCAGCGAGCACACCCCAAGAGGAGGCCGCGCCCGGGGCTCGCGCGCCCGGGGCTCCCCAACCGGCTCTCCCGGGGGCCACTCCTTTCCTTGTTGCCGCTGCCCTGTTCGGCTTCACCTACTACAGCGTCGGTTTCCCTGTCCTCACCACCGCCCAAGGTTCCGGCCACTTGAGCGTCGGGATCGGGGCCTTCCTCCTCTTGAACGCCGTTTCCGCGGCTACCGGCTACTTCGTCGGCCCCCGTCTCGGCAGCCGGCTCCCTGACCGCTTCCGTGACCTCGGCGCCCTCGGTTACCTTTTCTCCGTGGTCGGTGCCGCCCTACTTGCCTTCGGCTACGGGGAGCACCTGGGCACCGTCACGCTCATGTTCGGCGTCGTGGCCCTCGGCTTCGCGCTCGGCATCGTCGAGACCGTCGAACCTTCCCTGATGTCGGTGCTGAGGCCCGGCCGGCGGGCAGGCAGGGGTTTCGGGGCACTGACCGCGGCTCGAAGCGTCGGGCTCGCCCTCGGCAACGTCATCATGGGCTTGCTCTACGGCCTCGGGGCCGAGTGGGCGTACGGCTACGCAGCCGTGGCGGGGGCAGCAGCCGTGGTAATCGTGCTCGGCGCCATCCCCGCAGCCCGGCGCGCAGAGGGGCAACCTGGCCAAGTCGTCCTAGCCGAGTGATCTTTGAAAGGACTGGAGGCAATGACCATTCTCCACGTAGCCACCGACGGCTCTGACACCTCCGAGGGCTCCGAGGGCCGCCCGTTCCGCACGATAAGCCGCGCGGCGGAACTGGCGCGCCCCGGCGACACCGTGGTCGTCCACGCCGGCGAGTACCGCGAGTGGGTGCGCCCGCGCCGGGGCGGGCTCTCCGACCAGCGCCGCATCACCTACGAGGCCGCGCCCGGC
>JAJZYO010000129.1 GCA_021798075.1 Actinomycetes bacterium | reverse complement strand
AGGTTCTCAGAGGTTTCTCATGAGCTGGTAGACCCCGGCCAGGTCGTCGTTGGCCTTTTGTGGCAGGGGTACCGGGCCTCCGAGGGCGCGCGCACCCCAGGCGATCTGGGCTGTGCGTTCGACGAGGGCCACGATGTGGAGGGCCTTTTCCGGGGTCGGGCCCACTGCGACCATGCCGTGGTTGGCGAGGAGCGCCGCCCCCCGGCCCTCGAGGGCCTTCACCGCGTTTTCACCCACGCCTGGCGAACCCGACATGGCGTACTCGGCGCAGCGCACGTCCCCGCCGGTGTAGATGGCTAGCTCGTCGACACAGGCGGGGACGCCCTGGTGGGCGCAGGCGAACATCGTCGCCCACACCGGGTGGGCGTGGATCACCGAACCGACGTCCTCGAACGCCCGGTAGCACGCGAGGTGCAACTGGATCTCCGAGGTCGGGCTCCGGCCCTCGGTTTTTTCGAGCACGGTACCGTCCGGGCCGACCAAGACGAGGTCGGAGATCACCATTTCCTCGTAGCTGACAGACGAGGGTGTGCAGACGATGTTGCCGTCTTCGAGGCGCGCCGAGATATTGCCGGACGTGCCTTCCACGAGCCCTTTGTGCAGCATTTCCTTGGCGGTTGCGAGGACCGCCTCGTAGGCGTCGGCGACGCTTTTCATTTCGCGAGGACCTCCGGGTTGACGACGTAGTTCGGGGTCTGGCCGGCGAAGAGGAGCTCGAGGTCGTCGGCTACCATCTGTGCCCCCCTCGCCTCGGTCTCGGCGGTCGCACCTCCTATGTGGGGTGTGAGCACGACGTTCGGCATTGAAGCGAGCGGGTGGCCCTCGGGCAGTACCTCCCCCTCGAAGTGGTCGAGGGCGGCGCCGCCGAGGTGCCTCGACTGGAGCGCCTCCACCAGGGCGTCCATGTCGTGGAGCTTGGCCCGGGCGGTATTGAGGAAGAGGGAGCCGGGACGCATCCAGGCAAACTGTTCCCGGCCGAAAAAGCCGGCCGTTTCGGGGGTCACGGCCGCGTGCAGGGAGGCTAGGTCTGCTCCGCGGACGGCCGCCTCCATGTCGTCGCCGGCTTCGGCCACGTAGGGGTCGTAGGTCTCGACCTCCATGCCGAGCGTCCGGAGGCGCCAGGCGAACGCGCGCCCGACTGCCCCGTAACCGATCACGGCCGCCCGCCGGCCAGCCAGTTCGAAGCCCCGGAACCGCTGGTAGGGGATCGTGCCGTCGCGGAAGACCTCGTTTTGGCGGACGTCTCGGTCTGCCGGCAGGACATGGCGGGCGAGCACGATGGCCACGCCGAGGGCGAGCTCGGCGACGGCGTCGGCGTTGCGGGCCGGCGTCCGTAGGACGGGTATGCCGGCGGAGGTGGCGCCGGCGACGTCCACGTTGTTGGGGTCACCGCGGGTCGCGGCTACAGCGAGGAGGGGGAGATCCCAAACCGGGCCGCTCACGAAGTCGGCTTCGACCACGGCTATGTCGGCACCCTCTTTTTCCAGGCGTTCGGCTAGGGCGGGGCCGTCGTAGAGCTTGAGCGGCTCCTGTTCGGTCCAGGGTTCGTAGACGACGTCTGCCAGTTCTTTCAGCTTCTCGAACCCGGGGCCGCGCATCGGGGCGGTCACGAAGGCGCGGTGCCTCCGGGTGCCCTGGTGGCGCGGGCCGCGCATCGGCTCGGTCATGAGCGCGCGCTGGCTCCCGAAGTCCTGGGGGCGGTAGCCACGCTTGTAATACTGTCCGAGCATGACCGGGCAGGCCCAATCCGCCGGCAACGAGCGGCTGTCCGCCGGCAACGAGCGGCTGTCGGCCGGCAAGGAGCGGCTGTCGGCCGGCAAGGAGCGGCTGTCCGCCGGCAAGGAGCGGCTGTCCGCCGGCAAGGAGCGGCTGTCCGCCGGCAAGGAGCGGCTGTCCGCCGGCAAGGAGCGGCTGTCCGCCGGCAACGAGCGGCTGTCCGCCGGCATCGACATCGGCACGACGGCCGTCAAGGCGGTGGCCGTCGACGAGGACGGCAACGTGGTGTGGCGTACCCGCGTGGCGAGCGCTTTGTCGGTGGGCCCGGGCGACCGTCTGGAACACGACGCCGTGTCCACCTGGTGGGAGGCTCCCCGGGCCGCCCTCCGCGCTCTGGCCAAGGGCCTCGAGGTGCCGGGGCCGGGCAACCAAGGGGGCCAGGAGGTCGGGCAGCGACTCGAAGCGGTTGCCGTCTCGGCAATGATGCCGTCAGTGGCGCCCGTCGACGAGCGTGGTAGGCCGATAGGCGCGGGGTTGCTCTATGGGTCGGCTGGCCCGGCTGGCCCGGGCGACCCAACGTCGAGCGACGAGATGGCGCGGCTCGCCGCCCTGGCCGCCTCCGACTGGCCGGGTGCATCGGGGTACTGGCCGGCGCAGGGGATCGCCAACGCCTCGCTCGGAGGCCAGGGCGTCATCGACCTCGCGTCCGCTTTCGCTGCGGGCTCGCTGTTCAACGGTGCGGGTTGGGAGGAACGGGCCAGTCAGGCCGTCGGGCTCAGTGCCGCTCAACTTCCCCGGGTCGTCGTCTGGGGAGAAGCCCTGGGTGAGCTCGGCTCGCTCGGCGGAGAGCGAAGCCGCGCTCAGGCGGTGCTCGGAGCAGGCTCCGTGGACGGGCTCTGCGAGCAACTGGTAGCCGGCGTGAGCGCTCCGGGCGACGTGCTCATCACGCTCGGGTCCACCTTGGTGGTGTGGCTCTGCGTACCCGGTTGGCCCGAGGAGGTCCCCGCTGGGCTGTGGAGGGTGCCACACCTGGCCGGCGGGATGGCCTTGGTGGGAGGGGCCAGCAATGCCGGGGGCCTGTGGGCGGACTGGGCCGACAGGGTGTTGCGGCCCGCCCCCGAGGGCAGTCGCGCCGGGGGGCTGTCGCCAGATGGTGTGCCTCTGTGGTGGCCCTGGGCGCGGGGCGAACGAGTTCCTTGGCACGACGCGTCCTTGCGGGTCGGGTTGTCCGGCGGCCATCTCTCGCACGGGTCGGCGCACCTTAGGAGGGCAGCGTTCGAAGCGACCGGCTTCGTGGTCCGCCACATAGTCGGCCTGGCGAGCGCGTGCGGGACGGTGCCGCGCCGCTACGTCGTGACTGGGGGCGGCGTTGTGAACCAGGAGTGGCTGCGAGCGCTGTGTGAAGTGCTCGGGGCGCCGGTGCTCCCGATGGCTGTGCCGGAAGGTGCGGCCCTCGGGGCCGCCTTCCTGGCTCGCATGGCGGTGGGGCTGGAGACCTCGCTCGCCGACGCCGGCCGGTGGTCGCGCTGGGCCGCGCCGGTCGAGCCGCGCCCGGAGTGGGCAGAGGCAGCCGGCGAACGCTACGAGCGCTGGGCCGAGGGCCTCCCGGCACGTGGGCCGGCGCCCGGGTCCTAGAACCGTCCTAGAACCGTCGCGAACGGCTGCCGGAGCGTCGGGCTGCCACGTTGGGGCCATGAGTTTTCGGCACTCTGAGCGGCGGTTAGGGTGCACAGCGTAGTAATCATCAGCTCAACAGGACTCGGGCAAGGCCGTGCACGGTTCGCACGCGCAAGAACCAGGTGGATGTGCGGCAGCGAAGGCCACATTTGTCGGAAATCTGCCCGTTTTGGCGTCAGGAACCTATGGATGTGCGGCTAACGACTTCACATCGGTTGGTTTTCTGCGCGGACTTGGTGTCCCACGGCCGGCGGGAGCCGCGCGGCAAAACGGGACCCGCGCAAAGCAGGGGACCGCGGGCAAGGCCGCGGGCCAAACAGCGGGGCCGCGGGCCAAACGGCGGGGCCGCGGGCCAAACGGCAGTTGCGCCAAGGGGCCCGCCCTCAGCCCCGGGAGCCGCCTAACGTCGCCGGCGCCGTTACCCTCGATTGTGGTGCGAGCCGTCTTCTACCCCTCCGAGTGCGCCTCGTCGGGCGAAGAGCTGCCCGGGCTGGAACGGGGCACGGCGGTCACGATCGGCGCATTCGACGGCGTTCACCTGGGTCATCTTCACCTGATCGAGCGGGTAAGGGCGGCGGCGAGCGAGGCCGGTGCCGTGCCGGCAGCCGTCACCTTCGACCGCCACCCGGCGAGCGTCGTGCGGCCCCAGTCGGCCCCGCTACTGCTCACCTCCCTCGAGTACAAGCTCGAGCTGTTGGAGCAGGCCGGCATCGAGCTGGTGCTAGTGCTCGAGTTCGACGCGGCCAGGGCGACCGAGTCGGCGGAGGACTTCGTCGCCGAAGTGCTAGTCGGCTGCTTGCATGCCCGGGCCGTGGTCGTCGGTCATGACTTCCACTTCGGCCGCAACCGGGAAGGTGACGTGGCCTTGCTCCAGCGCATGGGGGCTCGGCTCGGCTTCGACGTGACCGGTATCCGGCTGGCCGGGATGAGAGGACCGGGAGGAGAAGAGCCGATCTCGTCCACCCGAGCCCGCCGGCTGCTGGCTGCCGGCGAGGTGCGCGCCGCGGCCGCTCTGCTCGGGCGCTGGCACCGCCTCCAGGGTGTGGTCACCCATGGCGACAAGCGCGGCCGGGAGCTCGGCTTCCCTACCGCCAACCTCGCGGTGGGCCGGGACATGCAGCTTCCCTTGGACGGTGTGTACGCCGGCTGGTACCTGCGGCCCGACGGCACCCGCCACCAGACGGCCATCTCCGTCGGGCGCCAGCCGACGTTCTACACCGAGCGCGACTTTTCCCTGGTAGAAGCGTACCTGCTCGATTTTCAGGGTGACCTGTATGACGAGCTCGGGACCGTCGAGATCGTGGAGCGCTTGCGGGGCCAGGAGAAGTTCCCCTCCGTCGAGGCCCTTATCGACCAGATGACGAGCGACGTGGCCCAGACCCGGCGGGTCCTTTCCGTAGCGGCGCCACGCCGCTGAAGGTGCCGGTGCCCGGCGCGGACGATCCGCGCGAAGTCCGCTAGTTACGAAACAACGTCCTGGCGCACCCAGAAGCAACGCCGGCGAGCTTCTGGGTGCAGTCGTGTCTCAAGGGTGCAATGGGCGCTACCAGGGGAACCCCTGCTGCACCGAGAAGGCATATATGCACCGAGATGGACGTACCCGGACCTGCTAGCGGTCGGCCACCATGACGCTCGGCCGCCGCCACCGGCCCGGGCACGTTCTGGAAGGCGGCCCGCCAGGCATGGCCGCACCCCCGCCGGCCCGCCAGGCATGGCCGCACCCACGCCGCACCCACGCCGGCCCGCCAGGCATGGCCGCACCCCCGCCGGCCCACGCCGGCCCCACGCCCCCCAGCCTCGGCCGGGACAGCCCTTCGACCTGCTAGCATGACCGTCGGCGCTAACCGAGCAGTTCGTGGACGGCCCTTCCCGGCCGCGGTATGCGTTCAGCCAGGCGCCAGCTAGTCCCAGCGTATTACTACTGCAAGCCAGCCCGAACCGAGGAAATCGAAGCATGCCCGACAAAGCGGCGACGATCGAGACGTACCGCCTCCACGAGACCGACACAGGGTCCCCGGAGGTCCAGGTCGCCCTGCTCTCCGAGCGCATTGCCCACCTGACCGAGCACCTGAAGGCCAACAAGCACGACCACCACTCGCGCCGCGGCCTCATGATGCTGATCGGGCGGCGCCGGCGGCTGCTCGACTACGTGAGGAAAAACGACGTCGAGCGCTACCGCAATTTGATCAATCGGCTGGGGCTGCGCCGCTGAGCGGGCCAGGCGGGCCGTGGTCAGCTGCCAGTCGAGGGCTTCCCACCCACCGAGCGGCGAGAGCAAGGCCGCACGAGCGAGGAGCAAGGGCGGAACGAGCGAGCCGCCCGGTCCCCTGCGGGGGGAGTCGTCAACTGACAACTGGCTCGGCCTTTCCTGTGGCCCGTGGGACGCCCCGACCGGGGCGTCTTTATTAGTGCCGCCGGCGGGTGCCGGCGGCTCTGGCCAGAAAGGAGGACTCTGCCTGTAATGGGAGAGCCTGTTCAAGTTTCCGCGCCGGTCTCTGGGACCGGTAAGACCATGAGCTTCGAGACCGGTTTCCTCGCGCCTCAGTCGCAAGGAGCAGTCGTCGGGCGCATTGGTGACACGATGGTGTTGGCGACAGCCAACGCGGCCACGACTCCGCCCGAGGGGATCGACTTCTTCCCTCTCACCGTGGACGTCGAGGAACGCATGTACGCCGCCGGCAAGATACCCGGTTCCTTTTTCCGCCGGGAGGGGCGCCCGAGCGAGAGCGCGATACTCACCGCCCGTTTGATCGACCGACCGCTCCGGCCCAGCTTCGCCGAGGGCTACCGCAACGAGACCCAGGTGGTGATCACGGTGCTCGGGGCGGACCAGGTAAATCC
>JAJZYO010000128.1 GCA_021798075.1 Actinomycetes bacterium | reverse complement strand
CCCGTGTCCGTGGAGGTCCTTCGCCAGCCACCTGGCAGCCACAGCACCCCAGGCGTCGGACAGGTTCGGCGTATAAGGGATGGAACTCTGGTACGCGCAGGAGGCATCGACGTGAGCGTCGTATGTGAAGACCTTCACCCCTGCTGCGCAGGCGGCTTTCACTGCAGGCGCCAAGGCCGTGGGCGACAATGGGTACAGGATGATCGCGTTGACATGAGAGGCGACCTCCTGGTTGACCTCAGAAATTTGGGTCTCGGTGTTTTGGCCCGCGATATGGACCGCGAGCGTGACCAGGCTCTTGTACGGCTCGACGCGCGAGGTTGCGAGCGTCAGGTCCTCGGCCTCGGTCTGCCAGTTGTTGGCCACGTAGCCCAGCTCGTAGGCGATAGTGAAGTGCTTAGGTGCCGCCGAAGCAGCACTCGGCATGGACCAAGACACGGCCAGCGCGACAGCCGCTGCAAGGGCAGCCACGCGTGGGCGCAATGACGGCTTTTTCATTTCGTTACGACCTCTCCTCTCATTTATTAAAAATTCGTCTCCTTACGGTTCTCCTTGAATTGTACTGCTCATTTTAATTTGGTCATACCACGTGCCCAGAGCCCGGTCACGCGGTCAACCGGCCTGTACCTAATGAGATGTCCCTGTCAAAGCATTCTTTCCCCCTTTTTAGTCCGCAGTACCGATAAGGTGGGCCTCAGGTCCCGACGGGCGCCGCTCAGGCTAATGCCTCAACTGTGACCGGCGGCCTAAAGGCTCAAGGGATAGCACCGTAGAACTGTTCCATTACATTTCGGATCTCGTCGTTGTCAGCACCCGAGCGCAACAAGAGCGTCAAGGCAATGCGTGCTTTGGGCCCGTCCAGGTACCCACCACTAATGAGGCCCCGGTCGAGCAGGTCCTGCTCTGAGCCCGGGAACCCGTACGTCCGGCGCAGCACGGGCCCGTTGCCGGTCCGCGAGCACAGCAGCACCGGCATGCTCGCTACCAGCTCCACCAGGGAGGGGACCATGGCCGAGGGGACGTGCCCGGCACCCAAGGCCTCGAGCACGAGCCCATTGCACGTCCCCTTGACCGCTCGGAGGAGGTACCCGTCATCACCGGCGGTAACAGTGAGCAAGGCGACCGAAGCCCGGCCGTTGGCCACGAGACCGCTATGGAGCGGTCGCGGACGGACGACCGGCTTGGCCAGCATGATGGGCCGCCCCTCTGCCACCCAACCAAGGGGCCCGGTGACGGATGTGAACGGCTGGCGGCTAGTCGTATGCGTCTTGCGCACAAAACGTGCCGCATGTACCTCGCCTCCAAACACCACCACCGGACCGATCTCCGCTGTGCAGCCCGAGGCGGCCACGGCAACGGAGTCCAAAAGGTTGGCGGGGCCGTCGCCCCCCGGCTGGGACGGGTTGACCATAGCCCCGGTCACCACGATCGGTGGGCCCCCGTCGACCAGCAAGTCCAGCGCGAACGCCGTCTCCTCGATCGTGTCGGTCCCCTGGGTCACAACTACGCCGTCGAAGCCCTCCTCGGCAACAGAGCCCACCATGTCGGCTAGAGCACCGATATCCTCCAAGCTGAGTTCTGCACCGGGGACCTGGCGGAAAGACCTCGGGGTGAGGTCCACCCGAGAGAACTCCCGCAGGGATGACAAGAGATCCGCAGCCTCGAGGGTCGGGCTGACGCCTTTTCCCGGCTCACCGGTCATCGCTATCGTCCCGCCGAGCGAAACGACAAGGACTTGCGAGCGGCTCAACCTGCGTCCTTGGCTCAACGGCGGGACCCCCCTGGTTCGCGACTCTCTTAATGTTAGTCGCATCATGCATGATGTCAAGTCCAGCTGCGCGCGCCCCCACAGCCCCACTTCGCAGCATGACGGCCCTCGACGACCAGGTCCTTCGAGCAAGACGCTGGCCCAACCACGAAGGACCTTCCCCACAACCAGCAAACACAGGTGCGCAAGGCCCGGCTCGAACCCGGCCCAGGCGTCGGCCAAGGTGACCGAAGCCAGGGGCTGGTTGGGAAGGCCGTCAGCTGCTACGGATCGACTTCGGGGGCGTGAGGACCACCGGAATGGTGCTCGAACCCTCCCAGGTGTCCCTGTGGAGAAGGTACTGGCCCACGTTTTGGCGGGTCACCAACTTGTGGCCCGTGTCGACGTCGAATGGCGATATGAGACCGCCTGAAATGTTGTAGAGGAAGAGCTGAAGTAACGGTACAAAGCCTTGGAGGTAGGCCTGCTCGTCAAGAGTAAAGGCCAAAGTGCCCTTGTTCACGGCCTGCAGCACCCGGCCGCCCACGTCGAAGGCGGCCGCGCGGACGCCCTTGCTCGAAAGGCCGAGCTTTTCGACGGCATCGGCAAGTGCCGCCCCGTTGTAACCCGCGCTGGCAAACACGAACCTGGCACCGGGGTGCGAGCTGTACCAGGCCTCGATGTTGGCGGTCGCCTGTTGCTCGTTGGTCCCGACGACGACCCGCGCCACCTTGGCCCCGACGGCCTTGAAGACGCTCATGGCGCCGGCGACGCGCGACTGCTCTTCATGAGAAGACGGTGTGGCGATCATGGCGCCGACGGTGTCGCCCGGCTGCAGGTACTTCTTGGCGCGCTCGGCCAGTGCCACGCCGGCGGCGAAGTGGTCCTGTCCTACATAAGCCATGGCGTTGTTGCCACTGCCGGCGGGTGCCTCCACGTTGAAGGCCACCACCGGGATGCCTCGGGACAGCGCCTCGTCCGTTTCGGAGTTGAAGGCCTTCGGGTCGAACACGCACAACGCTATTCCGTCTACCTGGTTGTCGAGCGCCTCCTCCAACGTGGCCACCATCTCGCTCACGACCTCGCTGGCCGAGCCTCCCCAGGTGTAGGACGTACCGAGGAGGGCGGAGGCGTCATTGGCACCGATGCGGGTGGGCACGAAGAAGGGGTCTCCGGTCCGATGGCTCACCATGGCGAAGCGGTAAGCAGGGTACTTGGGCCAAGGGTTGTGGGTGGGGAACGCCGTGGAGCCGCCCGACGCCTGCGCCTGCGCCACCCGCCCCCCGAGCGCGTCTGCAAACGCGGCCAAGAACGGGGCCACCGCCGCGGCGGCGCCAGCGTTTTGCAAGAACCGTCGCCGCGGCATGGCTCCGCCTCGAGGCCGATCAGGACGCCCCTCGGCCCGCACCCCCGCGCCCGGGCCCTGCTGTATCATCGCTCCCATTATGCACTCCCGCGGGCTGTTGGCGGCTCGGGCCCGCGGGGAAAGTAGCCGGCCCAGGACCGTGCTGTTGGCCGCGGTCGTGGTGGCAACCCTCGGGCTAGTGGGTGCGGGCAGCCCCCACGCCGGCCAAGAGGTAGTGAGCGGCGGACCGACCGGGACCTACGTGGTGCCGCCAGGTATCCACAAAATCCACCACGTTATAATCATCATGCAGGAAAACCGTTCGTTCGACAGCTACTTCGGGACCTTCCCCGGTGCAGACGGCATACCCAGGAAGCACGGTGTCCCCACCGTCTGCATCCCCGACCCGGCAACGGGGCACTGCGACAGGCCTTTCCACGACAAGGCCGACATAAATGGCGGCGGCCCCCACGGCCACGTCAATGCAGTAGCCGACATCGACGGCGGCAAGATGGACGGCTTCATCAAGGAGCAGCGCCTCGCGCCTCGCTGCAACGACCCCGTGGACCCAGCGTGCCTGGTCGCAACCAGCCGGGTCCCCGACGTGGTCGGCTACCACACTCAGGCCGAAATTCCCAACTACTGGACCTACGCCCGCAACTTCGTGCTCGATGACCACATGTTCGAGCCGGTCAGCTCCTGGTCCGAACCCGACCATCTTTACCTGGTCTCGGGGTGGTCCGCTCGCTGCGCCAACCTGTCGCCCTCCAGCTGTGTGAACAACATAATCGGGCCATACGGCGTGCTCCGCTTCAACGGCGCGGTCAGCCAAGAGCTCGCCACAGGCAAGGTGACCATCGACCTGGCATGGACCGATATCACCTGGCTCCTCGCCCGCCACAAGGTGAGCTGGGCCTACTACGTCCAGACCGGCCAACAACCCGACTGCGCCAACGACTCGGCCCTGACCTGCCCACCGGTACCTCAGTCCTACCGGACGGCCGGAATCTGGAACCCGCTCCCGCTCTTCGAGGATGTCCACCAAGACCACCAGTTGGGCAACATCAAGCCGGTCTCCGCCTTCTTGAACGCCGCAAAGACCGGGACGCTGCCGGCGGTGTCGTGGGTGACCCCGTCGCGAGCCGACAGCGAGCACCCGCCGTCCAGCGTCCACCAGGGCCAGGCGTACGTCACAGCCCTCGTCAACGCGGTGATGGAAGGCCCTGACTGGCCTTCCACGGCCATCTTCTTAGCCTGGGACGACTGGGGCGGCTTCTACGACAACGTGGTACCTCCCGAGGTCGACGCCAACGGCTATGGCCTGCGCGTCCCGAGCATCGTGATCTCGCCCTACGCCCGTCACGGCTATATCGACCACCAGGTGCTTTCGAGCGACGCCTATTTGAAATTCATCGAGGACGATTTCTTGGGCGGCGCCCGGCTCAACCCGCGCACCGACGGCCGGCCCGACCCTCGCCCCGACGTGCGCGAAAACGAGCCCATCCTCGGCAACCTCGTGTACGACTTCAACTTCGGCCAGGCGCCCCGGCCTCCCCTGCTCCTCCCGACCAACCCGCCCACCGACTCACCGTCGATACCTGCTTACTTCAAGGGGAAGCCACCTTGCTCAGGGTGCACCACCCTCCCACCTGCGACGAGCGCGGCCAGCGCGTACTAGTGGCGCGACCGGCAAGCTTGGCCCAGTCGCCAGGGCTGCTTTCTACAGTGAGCACGCCGGGCAGCACCACCTAGCCGAGCGCTACCACCCACAAAGGCCGGCTCGGGTCAAAGCGGGCTGTTGCCGTGCTTGCGGGTAACAAGGCGCTCGCGCTTGGTGGAAAGCGCCCGGAAGCACCCGGCCAGCACCCTCCTGGTGTCGGCCGGGTCGATGACCATGTCCACATAGCCTCGCTCGGCCGCCACGTACGGGTTGAGGAACGCCCTCTCGTACTCCGCAACGAGCCTCGCCCGTTCTTCAGGGGCGGCGCGGCGGTGCACGACGTTGACGGCCCCCTCAGCCCCCATCACCGCTAGCTCGGCGCTCGGCCAGGCGATACAGACGTCGTTGCCCATCCCCTTCGAGTCCATGACTATGTAGGCCCCGCCATAGGCCTTGCGGACAACCAGGCATACGCGGGGGACGGTGGCCTCGGCGTACGCGAACACGAGCTCGGCCCCGTGGCGGATGATCCCCCGCCACTCGAGGTCCCTCCCCGGCATGAAGCCAGAGGTGTCCACCACCGTGAGCAACGGGACGTTGAACGCGTCGCACATCTCGACAAAGCGCGCTCCCTTCTGCGAGGCGGCGATGTCGAGCGTGCCCGACATGGACTGAGGCTGGTTGGCCAGCACCCCTACCGGGTTGCCGCCGAGGCGCATGAAACCGGTCACGAGCTGGGGTGCCCAGCCACCCCGGAGCTCGAAGAAGCGTCCCTCGTCCGCCACGCCGGCCACGACCACCCTCACGTCGTAGCTGCCCGTGGCGCGCGCCGGCACAGCGTCCCGGAGCTCCGGCGTGAAACGCGAGGTCGGGTCGGAAGAGAGGCAAAAGGGCGGCAGTTCGTCTGAGTGAGACGGCAAGTACGACAGGAGATCCGCCACCAGTTCCGTGGCGCCGGCGGCGTCCGGCGCCACCAGCGTGGCGACGCCCGAGCGCGCCCAGTGCACCCGCTGTCCACCGAGCTGTCCCGGCTGGACAGGCACCCCCGTGACCTGGGCTACGGCCGCCGGGCCCGACAGGTAGGCAAAGGCGCCCGGGCTCATGACGACGGCATCGGCCAGCCCGAGCAAGAGCGCGGGCCCGGAAAGAAGCGGCCCTTCGACTATGACCACGACGGGGACGCTGCCCGAACAGCGAACCAAGGCTCGAGCCACCCGCCCCCAGCCGTACAAGGATGAAAGGTCCTCGTCCGGCGGCGGCCCCGAAGACGCCAGCTGGAGGACCAAGGGGACATGAAGCGAAAGGGCGGTTTCGGCCGCCTCCACCAAGGCGCCAGCCGCCTCCACCCCGAGAGCCTGACCTGGCTCGGGTGCATGGACGGCCGCTGCCACGACCGGCCTCTCCCCGTCGCGCAACGGGCCGGGCTTGACCGAGACGGCCACCCCTTTCCCCACATCAAGAAGACCGCGTCGCAAGGCGGAGTGGGGCCCTGCTCCTTGGGTGTCGGGGTCGGCCCGCGGCGCCGGCCGAGTCCAGCCTTTCACCGGTCGTTACCAGGTTCCCCGAGGCCGCG
>JAJZYO010000127.1 GCA_021798075.1 Actinomycetes bacterium | reverse complement strand
CGAGCTTCGCCCCTCTGGTGCTGGCAGCAATGAGCCTGTCATTGGCGACCGGATCCAAGTCATCCACGGTCCCGTCGGCGACAAGCGTCGGCGTTGTGATGTCCCCGAGCTCGCGGCCCACAGCGTCCTTACCCTCCATCCATTGCTCGACCGCCAAGCCTTGCGCAGCGACCGTTGCCCTCGAGGGGACGTAAAAGTCTGGGTAACCGAGGATACCTGTTACGTAGGCGCGGGCAGCCGCGGCCGCCGTCGTCGGGAAGAGCACCGAAAGGACTGCTCGAGGGCTCGCGCTCTCGGCTTTGCCGGCTGCTGCCGCTGGTATTGGCAGGCCCTTACCCGTCCCGGGCTGGGTGGCCGCCAGGACGAGCTTTGACACCTGGCCCGGGTGCAGAACCGCAAGGGCCTGGGCAACCATCCCACCCATGGACCACCCGAGCACCGCCGTCCTCCCAAGATGGATTGCCGAGATGAAATCGCTCGTTTCGTTCGCCATTTTCACGATGCTGAGTGGCGCCGGCAAGCTGGCAGTCTCACCTATGCCAGCGTTGTCGAACATGACCACCCGATGACTGGCCGCCAGTGCGTTGACGAACGCGGGCTCCCAGTCGTCCATGGAACCTCCCAAGCCCATGATCAGTAGCACCGGGCTCCCGCTCCCGATCTCCCGGTAGCCGACCCGGCCCGCAGGGGTGATCGCAAGTTTGGTCGGAACACCTGTGATCTTGACAGTGTGGGCTGCGCCCAAGCCAAGGTTGCTCGCCGAGGCCCGAGCGACCCCTGTCCCAGCTAGTAACACGACCGCACATAGAGCGACAATTGTCAGACGCAGCTTCGACATCACCCAGTTATACAGGCTCGCGCCGCAGCGATGAAAAATACTGACCACAATCAGTGTTGCCTCTCAGCCGCGACTATGGCTGAGCCTGCGAGCGAGGCTCGGTCGGCAAGGTCAGTGCTTAGGTCATCGAGGCTACGACCAGCGCTCTCAGGGTAGGCGAGCAGGAGAAGTACTACAAGGACGGCCGGGCCGGCAGCGAGAAGCGCGAGCGCGGGCACAAAACTGCCCATCCTGGACGCCAGCCAGCCCATCGACACGAGACCCGCGACTGCACCGACCGACGAGGCCGCCGAAACCAAGCCGGCGGAACGAGCCCTGGCCCTCGTAGTAAAGAGCTCGGCACCGTACACACCGAGCACGGGAGCCGCGGCGTACAGGAAGAACTGGCTAGCTGTGGCACTTGCCCACATGAGCCAACCGTGCGTTAGGTAGGCGGCAAGCGTGAAAAGCGTCGCGCCCCCGACGCATGCGACCCCAACAGGCCGCCTACCACGGGTGTCCGCCATGCGCCCGCCCACAAGCACCCCGAGACCTCCTAGCGTGCCGCTCAGTTGTTCGAGCAACGATATGGAGAGGGCGGAATAGTGCCGATAATCACGAAGGAACTGGGTCTGGAACTGCCCCGCCGGCACGGCAAAGATTGCGAACAGGACGGCGCCGGCACAGAGCAACGCAAGCTTGTGTCCGCCAGGTGCGCCACGCGAGCCCGCGCCTCCGATGGCCCTGCCCTCCCCTCGACCGGCTGTAAGAGCGTACGTGTCGGGCAGACGCACGCCCTCCCGGGCCGCTACGTTGGAGCCGGGCCCCTCCCGGCGGGGTTCCAGCGGGGATCCTCCGTCCGATGTCGCATGACCGGCAAGGAGCAAAGCCTCCAGGTCCCGACCCACTGACCAGCGCCGGCCTTCCGGCAGGCAACGAGCGCTCCGAATGACGACCGGCAGGCAACAGACGCTCAACGCGTACAGCCAACGCCAGCCTCCCGGGCCTAAGTCCACAAGCGGCAAGAGCGCGAGCGGCACCCCGGCGCCCAGCCCTCCGGCCATACCGAGCACACCGACGGACCAAGCCCGGCAGCCGTCAGGCACTTCCTCAACGGCTAACACGATGGCGGCTATACCACCTGCCGCGACCAATGCGCCGGCCGCCACCTGGGTTATGGCGAGCCAGCCCACCGACGGTACAACCGCACCCACCTCGCTCATCACCACGGCCGCCCCCGTTGCCGAGAGAAGCACCGAACGTCTTCCGCGGCGATCGGCCAGGACCAATGCAGCCAACGCCGGTAGCGCAGAAAGCTCTACCGCGGCGAATACCGCACCCTGGGCAAAGGTTCCAGCACGCATCTGACTGGCGGCATAGGTGAGCGTCGCAGGCAAGATCCCTGCAACGAATCCCTGCACAGCGACGAGAGCGGCCAGCGTGGCGAGCATCACGGCAGGGCGCCGGTCGAGTCGCTGCGGCGGGCCCCACCACGGCATCTTTGCCCGGCCGGGCGCGAAGCGCCCGAGGTGCGCACGAAGGAGAGGAGCGAAGAGCCAGGACCACCAAGGCAACCCGACCCTCAGGTGAACTTCCTGGCGAACTGGCACGAGACCGTCCGGTCCGAAACGCCGAGCGAACTCGACCGTGCGGTGATAAGAAGCTAATGGGCCAGCGACCTGCGAAAACGACATGCTGATCGGCCCGCCACGGTCGGAGGACGAGGCAACAACGACCTCGCGAACTAGCCCACGACGGGGTTCCAGTAGCCGCGCCGCCGCTTCAGGCTCGACGAGGCAGGACACGACCTTACGAACACGCAAATCTTACGGCGACCGTGGCGGTGCCAGGCCGCCTCGACTGGACGCCGATGTGGGAGACTGGGCGCAGCTGCGGGAGACTGGGCGCAGCTGCGGGAGACTGGGCGCTGCGTTGACTGGGCGGTGCGTTGACTGGGCGGTGCGGCGCTCAGATGCTCCACAGGGCCTCAGTCGGCGACATCCGAGCGGCCCGGAGTGCCGGCATCAGCCCCGCCACCGCGCCGATCAATATCGCAGCCCCGAAACCCCCTGCCCAGGCCTCCGCCGGGATATCGACCAACTCACCGTTTGCGGACGCGTAGACCGCCGTCGCTATCGCCCCCGCGACCACCCCGATCGCGCCACCCAGGAGCGAAAGCAACACGGCTTCGGCCATGAACTGCATACGAACGTGCCCCTTCGTCGCACCAAGCGCCCGGCGGAGGCCGATCTCAGAGCGGCGTTCTAGCACGGAGATCACCATGATGTTCGCAACCCCGACGGCGCCGACGAGCAGAGAGACCCCCCCGAGGCCGAGGAAGAGCGAATTGAGCGCAGCCTTGGCCTCGGCTTCCGCAGTGAGGGCCGAGGACGGCTGCGACACGTCGACCTCGCTCGGGTTTTCCGGGTTGGCCGTAGCGGCAAGAACGTTGTCAACCGCCGTGACCTGGGAAGTCACCGTCCGTAGGTAGATCTCCGAGGGGTGCCCATCGAAACCGAGGTACTTCTCTGCAGCGGGGAACCCAATGAAGACAGACGAGTCGACCTCAGGCGTGAGGAGTGCTGGGTTGAGGATACCCGCAACGTAAAACCACATGTCGCCCACCCAGATCCGCTCACCCGGGAAGACGCGGTCGATCCCGAGGCGCTGGGCGGCGGCGGCACCGAGCACGACGACGGCTTCGTTGGCCGTGGCCGCGTTGAGGTAGGCGCCCTGGGCCACGGTGGTGCCGACGGCGCTCGGGAGCTCTAGGCTCGAGGCGTCAACGGATATGGCGTTGGTGTCAACCGAGGGTATGAGAGGGCTCCGGAAAGCATTGTCATTGTCCAAGGCGCCGACGTACTGGACGTTGGTAACAGGCCCTATTCGCCCGATCATGCCCGGGGCCGCTTTTGGCAACTCCGCGGTCTGGCCGAAGAGAGTCTGGCCGTTGGTCACGGTCAGGAGGTTGGTACCGAGTTTGTTGATCTCCGCCAAGAGCCCCGCTTCAGACGAAGCTGACAGCCCGAGCACCGCCACTATCGCGGCAACGCCAATCGCTATGCCGAGAGCCGAGAGCCCTGCTCGCAGCTTGCGAGTGCGGATCCCGATACTCGCCAAGCGAGCGACGTCGCGAGCGCGTACCCGTGCCGGCGAGAGCGACCCGTTGCTGCTGCCGTTGCTGCCGTTGCTCCGACTACGGCTCACGACTCAACCTCCGCTCCGCCTTGCTCAAGCCCCCCGTCGTGCCTCGAGCCGGCCGACGGGAAAGCTGCATCATTTGGCGCCAGCCCTCTACCCGCAGACCGAGCACCGCCGCCGGGCCCTCCAACTCAGCACCGCCCTGCGCCGGGCCCTCCAACGCAGCACCGCCCCTGGCGCCACCACCTCCCGCGGCACCGCCTCCGGCGGAATCGACTCCCGCGGCATCGACCCCCGCGGCACCGCCCCACGCAGCACCGCCCCCGGCGGCATCGCACCCCGCAGCACCGCCCAGCGCCGGCCCAACACCGTCCCCGAGCCTTGCAGAGTTTCCCGGCGCCGGCGCCGGCGCCGGGAACGCGCCGCTCACCGCCGGCGCCGGGCTGGATCCGCCGCCCGCAACTGAACCTCCTCGGACCTGGCTGGTGGAACCGAACAACCCGGCTCCCCTGTGTTGCGTCGTGTCGTCGATTACCAGGCCGTCGAGCACTCGTACCACGCGCGCCATGCGCGAGGCGATCGCGAGGTCGTGGGTTATGAGAAGGATCGTCGTCCCTTCGGCATTGAGCTCAACGAAAAGGTCCAGGATGGATTGGCCAGTTGCCTGGTCCAGGTTGCCCGTGGGCTCGTCGGCGAGCACGATTGCCGGGTTGCCGACCAGGGCACGAGCGATGGCAACCCGCTGGCGTTGCCCGCCGGACATTTGCGTCGGCCGGACGCCCAGTTTGTCGGCAAGGCCAACCCTGCAAAGGGCTTCTCGGGCGGCCTGGCGACGCTCCACCAGGGAGGGTCCCGCATAAAGGAGCCCGTCAGCCACGTTGTCAAGGACGCTTTGGTGTTCGGCCAGGAAAAACTGCTGGAACACGAAGCCAACCCTCCCCGCCCTCAACGCAGACAGTTCCCGGTCAGAGAGCTTGGCAACGTCGTAGCCCGCAACGCGGACGGTGCCGCTCGTGGGGCGGTCCAGAGTACCGATCAGGTGCAAAAGTGTTGTCTTGCCCGAGCCCGACGGCCCGACGATCCCGACTAGCTCTCCCTGCTCGACCCTCAGGCTCACGCCCCGAAGTGCAAGGACCGGCGGCTCGACGGGGTAGGTCTTCGTGACGTCCACAAGCTCTATGACCGCCTCGCCTTGACTTGCGGCGCTATCTAGGCTCATATCTGGGGCACCACGATTTTCTGGCCGGTACGAACCCCCGGCCCGCTCACCTGAACGAGCCCGTCGGCGTCGTCGAAAAGACCAAGCGTCACGGCCTCCAGCTGGTGTACACCCCTTGGGCCAGCCACCTCCAACGCATAACCACCGCTTGAGAGTGCGAGCAGGGCATCCACCGGCACAATGTAGGCGTTATTGGCCGTGGCGGTTGTGACCCAGACGTTCACCGGCGCAGCGTCAAGAGCCCCCGTAACCGCAGGATCGGTAGGCGTTACCAGCACGGCGATCGTCGAACCACTGGAATTGGTCGTGACCGACGACCCAATGGAAGTGACCACACCCCCTGTGGTCGAGTTGTCCGGCAACACGATGCTCACCTTGTCACCCAACTGCACCTCGGACTGTTGCGAGGTATCGAGTGCGATTTCCACTTGCCGGGTCAGTAAAGTCACGCTGAGCACGGGCTGGCCAGCAGCCACGGTCCCGCCAAGTTTCGGCGTCACCGAGGTGACCCGCACCGCCCCCGGCTCAAACAGGACGGTCCCGATCGGTAGTTGCCCCGTCGGGACCATCCCATGCGCTCGCTGCATGGCCTTGACGGCGGCTTCCGTACCCGCAGTGAAGCGGTCGCCCGACAGGCCCTTTCCGTAACCCAGCGCATCGAGGTTGGCGTTCAAGGCCCCCACGTCGGGCCCGGGGGTCATCCCAGGCAGGAACGCCCTCGACGGGGTGACGTCCCCATACAGCAAAAGGGACGGCGTTCCGCTGATCGCGAACAGCTGCTGCCCGCGGCGCACCACCTTGCCGTCACCTGGGAGGGCCGTGTACGTCGAGTGAAGGCCAGTGACGGCGGCGTCGGATTGGTCGCTTCTAAGGTTGTTCACGTCTTCTGACACGGCCAGTTTGGCGGCGTTGTATTGTGCCTGAGCCTGCTGCAAGCCCTTCTCGTTATTGGTTTCGGCCGAAGCGACCGCCTGCTCCGCGCTGACTAGAGCGGCGCGAGCCTGGGCAACCTGGGCCTCGGCCTGCTGGGTGGACTTGTCGTTGTTGGTCTTGGTCGACGCCACCGACTGCTCCGCGCTGACTAGAGCGGCGCGAGCCTGGGCAACCTGGGCCTCGGCCTGCTGGGTGGACTTGTCGTTGTTGGTCTTGGTCGACGCCACCGACTGCTCC
>JAJZYO010000126.1 GCA_021798075.1 Actinomycetes bacterium | reverse complement strand
GCGCCGGCAGCTTTTTCCCCTCGAGCGCCTTGGTCCTGAAGGGTTCGGGCCAGCCCCCGGCTGGTTCCCCCAGCTCGCCGGCCAGGAACCCGAGCACGCTGTCTGGTAGGTCGAACGCCGCCGGGTTGCGCTCGAACTCCATGGTGTCCACGCCGGCGCCGCACAGGTACAGGGCAAGGTCGCCGACAACCTTGGAACTGGGCGTCACTTTCACAATGTTCCCGAGGATCCGGTTGGCCACTGCGTAGAGGTCCTCCACCTCTTCGTAACGGTCGCCAAGACCGAGCGCGATGGCCTGTTGGCGGAGGTTGGAGATCTGGCCCCCAGGCATCTCGTGAAGGTAGACGCGGCTCGTCGGGGCGGGAAGGCCGATGTCGAAGGGGTGGTAGGAGCGCCGCACGGCTTCCCAGTACGGCTCGAAGGACTCTATCGCCGCGAGTGAGAGCCCGCTGTCGCGGACCGTATGGGCCGTGGCCGCCACGACCGCGCCGAGGGACGGCTGGCTCGTAGTGCCTGCCATCGGCCCGATGGCGCCGTCTACGGCGTCGACGCCCGCCTCTACGGCCGCAACATAAGTCCCGAGCTGCCCGCCTGCGGTGTCATGGGTGTGCAGGTGCACCGGCAGGTCGAAGTTTTCCCGTAGCGCACGGACCAATATTCGCGCTGCCGGTGCCCGCAGCAAACCGGCCATGTCCTTTATGCAAAGCACGTGGACGCCACCTTCGACGAGCTGTTCGGCCTTTTTCAGGTAGTAGTCCAAGGTGTAGAGCTTTTCGGAGGGGTCGCCCAAGTCGCCCGTGTAGCACAGCGTGCCTTCGGCCACCTTGCCCGCCTCGGCGACCGCGTGCACTGCAGGGAGCATCTGGTCGATATCGTTCAGCGCGTCGAAAACACGGAATATGTCGACGCCGGTCCTTGCCGCTTCTTTTATGAAGGACCTGGCCACCTCCACTGGGTAGGGCGTGTAGCCGACAGTGTTGCGCCCCCGCAGGAGCATCTGGAGGCATATGTTGGGCACGGCTTCCCGGATGCTCCCGAGGCGCTCCCAGGGGTCCTCCTTCAAAAAACGCAGCGCCGTGTCGAAAGTGGCACCTCCCCAGCACTCGAGAGACAGGAGCCCGGGCAGCGCCCGGGCGTAATAGGGTGCCGCTGCGAGCATGTCTTTTGTGCGCAAGCGGGTGGCAAGGAGCGACTGGTGCGCGTCGCGGAAAGTCGTATCGGTTACGAGCACCGCTGCCTGCTCGCGCATCCAGCGCGCGAAGCCCTCCGGCCCTTTCTCCTCGAGCAACTGGCGGGTCCCGGGCGCCAGCGCCGGAGCCGCTTTGCGGGGAACTGGAGGCAACTTCGACACCGGGCTGGGCCCACTCGGCGCGTGGCCATTGGGCCGGTTGACGGTGACGTCGGCGATGTAGGTGAGGAGGCGGGTCCCCCGGTCGGCCCCGCTCCTCCGGCTGAGCAGGTGGGGCCGCTCGTCGATAAACGAAGTGGTGAGGTTGCCGGCCAGGAAGTCGGGGTCCTCGAGAACGCCTTGGAGGAAAGGGATGTTGGTGGCCACCCCTCGCACCCTGAACTCGGCAACGGCGCGCCGGGCCCTGCTCGTGGCTTCGGCAAAGGTGCGCCCGCTCGTAGTGAGCTTCACGAGCAGGGAGTCGAAATGGGGCGACACATCCGCCCCGAGGTACGTGCAGCCGTCGAGGCGCACCCCGTGGCCGCCGGGCGAGCGGTAAGTCGTGATCCGCCCCGTGTCGGGACGGAAGCCCTGGCCAGGGTCCTCGGTCGTAATCCGGCACTGGAGCGCCGCCCCGCGAACGACGATGTTCTCCTGAGATATGCCGAGATCCGCCAACGTCTCGCCGGCCGCTACCCGCAGTTGCGCCTGCACGAGGTCGACCGAGGTCACTTCCTCGGTGACGGTGTGCTCGACCTGGATCCGTGGGTTCATCTCGATGAACACGTGCCGTCCGTCCGGCCCGACGAGGAACTCGACGGTCCCCGCGTTGCGGTAGCCGACGGCCCGTGCGAAAGCGACCGCATCAGCACAAAGTCGTTCGCGAAGCGCCGGCGCCAGGTTGGGCGCCGGCGCCAACTCGACGACTTTTTGGTGCCGGCGCTGGACCGAGCAGTCGCGCTCGAATAGGTGCACCACGTTGCCGGCCCCGTCCGCCAGCACCTGCACCTCGACGTGGCGCGCCGGGGTCACGGCCTCCTCGAGGAACACCGTCGGGTCCCCGAAGGCGGTCGCCGCCTCACGGCTGGCGAGTTCGGCCGCCTCCCGCAGGTCTTCCTCGCGCGCGACGCGCCGCATGCCCCGGCCCCCGCCGCCGGACGCCGCCTTGACAAAGAGCGGGAAACCGACCGAGCCAGCGGCGCGCACCAGGGCGTCGATGTCGTGCAACTGCCGGCTGGAAGCGGTTGAAGGCCCGAGGGGTCGGCCGTCGGCGCCAGCCCTCGGGGCAGAGGTGCCAGGCCCGCCCGGGAGAGGGCCGGCGGCAAAGGGACCGGCGCTGTTCAGCACCGGCAGGCCCGCGGAGGCGGCGGCTTCCTTGGCTCTCGGCTTGTTGCCCGCGAGGGCGAGGACCTCGGCCGGCGGGCCCACGAAGGTGAGGCCGGCATCGGCGCAAGCGCGGGCGAGTTCAGGGTTTTCCGACAAGAACCCGTAGCCTGGGTAGACGGCGTCCGCCCCCGACCGCAGGGCCACCTCGACTATCCCTGCGATGTCGAGGTAGGCGCGCAAGGGGTGCCCTCGCTCCCCGATCTCGTAGCTCTCATCTGCCTTTTGGCGGTGCAGCGAGTAACGGTCCTCGTAAGGGAACACTGCCACCGAGGTCCAACCAAGCTCGTTGATGGCGCGGAAGGCCCTGATCGCTATCTCGCCCCGGTTGGCCACCAACACCTTGCGCATCTCTTCGAGCGTACCCGGCGGGCCCTGCCGGCGGGCCCGGCCGGCGGGCCCTGCCGGCGGGCCCTGCCGGCGCGTTGCTCGGCCGATGGCTGGCGATGCCCGGCCGGTGCGGCCCCGCCGGCGCCAGCCGCACCCAGATCGGCCCGGCAGAGCCCTTCTCGGTGCAGTCGGCTCATCTCGGTGCACCCAGCGCTGCTGTGCCGCCGTCAAGCGCACCGGGAAACCGTCACTGCACCCAGAATGCGGGGGTCCGACGCCCCACGGAGGCCTCGTGGGAACATCTTGCTATATCGAAATACATGAAATATACTCACAGTCATGAGGCCAGTTGTCGTCCGAGAGGTAGCCCGCAGGTTCCGCGACCAGTACGGCGTGACGAGTCGGGATCAGCTGTACGCCGTTGGTGTCAGCGAAGCTGCCCTCCGCCATCGCCTGTGCACCGGGGAGTGGCAACGCGTTGGTACGAGGCTCGTACGCTTGGCGACGGCCGCCGTCACTCCCGAGCAAGAGTTGTTGGCCCTTTGCCTCGCGGCGGGGCCGGCGGCACTCTCGTCCCATCGCTCGGCGGCCTGGCTCTGGCAGATGCTGGAAGCACCTCCAGCCCGCCACGCAATAACCGTGCCCAGACACCGCTCTGGCCGTTGCCTCGAAGGTCTCGAGGCAGAGGTCCACCGGCCTCTTGACTTCCCGACTGAGCCCGCCTCCCGGCGCCGCATTCCCTGCACACCACCGGCCCGCACCTTGATGGACCTGGCCTCTGTTGCAGGTCTCGACGAACTCGAGACTGCCATCGACAGGGCGCTCGCAGCGAAGCTCGTAACCCTCGACGCCTTGAACGCTGACCTCGGCCAGCTCGCGCGCAGGGGCCGGCCCGGCACGCAAAGCCTGCGCTCGGCGCTCCTGTGGCGCGGCCCGCTCAGCTACCAGCCGAGCGTTCTCGAAAGCAAGACGCTGCGCTTACTTCGTAGCGCGGGCATAAAGCCTGCCGCCGTCGAGGTGAAGCCGGGACCAGGGCTCAACTACAGGATAGACATCCTGCTCTACCCCGGCCTGGCGATGGAGGTCGACGGCTACGCGTACCACCACAGTGCCGAGCAGATGGCCGAAGACGCCCGCCGGCGCAACCGCCTGTTCCTGGCCGGGACCCGGGTTCTCGTGTACACCTGGCGCGATGTCGTGTACGACGGGCGCCGCGTCCTCTCCGAAGTACTGGGTGCCATGGCAGCAGCAAAAATGGCCACAGCACGCTGATCCCTGCGCCCGAACCCGCCGCTCGCGCCGCCCGCCGGCACGGGCCGGAAGCCTTCGCCCGGTCGCCGCGCCGGAAGAAAGCTCCTTGGTCCCCAAGGGACCCCGGTCGCAACCGGGCGAGGTTCCTGGACGCACCAGCTACGAGAGCCGGTGCAGATCAGCGACTGCCCACTCGACACCGTACTTCTTGGCCGCCGCCGGGTCTGTGCGACATTCGGGTTGGGGCACCCGCCGGCCCTCCTTGACGGTCCCCTCCCAGGTGCCGCAGTTCTGTGTCTCGAGCCGCAGGCGCCCACCGCCTGTTCCCATGGTGCGTCGCTCCTCTGCGAGAAGCCGCCACCCCACCTCGGCGAACACCGCCCTCTCCAGGGCCTGCGCGGCGGGTGGGCCGAGCGTGGCGCACCCTCTGTAGTGGTCGGCGGCACGGCCGGCGGGGCCGGTCCCGGCGCCCACCGCCGCCTGCAGAAGTTCGCGGTCAGCGTATGCCCAGAGCGTGGCTGCCGGGAGCACGACGGCCGTCGGGGAGAAACGGTGGCCGCCGGTGTGGCTGGTCCGCCACAGCCGCACCACCCGGTCTTTCGCGTTGAGCGTCTGTTCCACGAGTTCATTAGCGAACCGCGTACCCCTCGAACCACAACAAGCGTCGCGCCGCCCATGGGCGCACACCAAGACGTCCACGACGGTGCCCCCTGGAGCCGGTGCTGGCCGCACCCCGTCGGAAATGAGGTCGGCTACAGCGGCGGCCAATCCTGGTGTCGGGGCAGTGAGTTCCGAGCGCACCAACTCGCCCGACCAACCCTCGCGCGACGGTCGATAACACACGACCTTTCGTTGACCGTTAGCCCGCCCTGCCGGCGCAGACTCGCCCTCGTCGGCCAGCCCGGCCCCTTTCACGGGAGCGATCAGTTGCAGCCGGAAGCCAGCCTCGGCAGCGACCTTGCTCACTTCAGCGAGTTCAGTGACCAAAGAAGCATCCGCCGGCCAGGGCAGCCGTTGCTCTACCAAGACAAAGCCCCTGTAGTGGCCCGCGCTGCCAGCTGGGTCCAAGCCCTGGCTGCGCGCCCATTCGCTACATGACGGCGGCACGGCAGCCTCAGGGGACGGCAAAGCCATAAATAGGGAACCCGTTGGCAAAAAAGGACTGTTTTGGCAGGAACGGGCCGTTCACCAAGACAGCCGTCCACTTCCCCCGGCCGGGGCCGGCATCGCCTTCGACCGTGTCGATCTCGCCGTCCGGCCACACTTGGGCGACTATGCCGATATGCGGCGAAGCCCGGACGTTTTCCGGCCCTGTACCGTACAGCACCAGGTCTCCTGGCGCCGGCTTCTGTTTCGCACGCAACACCTTCGTGTGCCTGACAGCCCAGGCGTAGACATTGCCAACGAACGCATAGCGCGGTATGGGTACTCCAGCGCGTTCCCAGACCCAAGTGGCGAAGAGCGAACACCACTCCTCACACGGCCCATACGGGTTGCAGTAGCCACCTCCGTCGGGGCTCGGCCCGAGCTGGCTTGCCGCTATGGCCACTATATGCGCCCCTGCTCCCGGGTCGGGTTGGTCCAGGCTCACCTCGAACGCGGCCCGGTTGAGGAGCCAATAGCCGTCCCCTGAGGCATCGGCGACGATGCTTGATATCGGCGGCCTCGGGTTTGCGTGGTTGTCCCCTCCGAAGTAGCGCGCGTCGCCGAACGCGTCCACCTGCCCGTCATTGCAGGCGAGCCAGTAGCCGTGACCATCTGGCGTCACAGCTATCCCAACCACGGGTGGGTGGCCCCTCATGCTCCCGAGCCTCGGCGCGTCACCGTACGGGACCACCTCGCCTCCGCCCTGCACGAGCCAGTAGCCGTTCCCATCAGCCGAAGATGCGATCGCAACGACGGGGATGTTGTGGAGGTTGGTGGCACCGAGGGAACCGTAGTAGTGGGCGTTGCCGTAGGCGTACACGGCACCGTGGCTCGTGACGAGCCAGTAGCCGTTGCCGTCCGGAGTAGTGGCGAAACCGACCACAGGGTCGGGCACGCCACCGGCCGTAGCCGGCGACCCGTGGTAGTGGGCATCCCCGAACGAGTACACCGCGCCGTTGGCCCCCACCAGCCAGTACCCACCACCGTCTGGGGTCGCGGCCATGGCGACAATCGGGGCATAGAGCTTCTGAGCAACGAGCCCTCCGTAGTAGCGGGCATCGCCGTAGGCGTACACGGCA
>JAJZYO010000125.1 GCA_021798075.1 Actinomycetes bacterium | reverse complement strand
CCCGGTGGCCGACTGGGCGTCGCAGACCCAGACCCAGGTCGCTTCGTACCTGCGGGCCAACCCTGACACCAACTACATCCTGCCCGTCTACGACAGCCAGTCCCAGTACATATCGCCGGCCATCGCTGTCGCCGGCGACACGGGCAAGGTACACATCGTGACCTACGACGGCACCGCCTTCGTGTTGAACTACCTCCGCAAGGGCCAAGCGGTCATCATGGACGTGGGCGAGGACCTGAAGTGGATCGCCTGGGCCATCATGGACCAGGAGATGCGGATCATGGCCGGGCTGAAGCCGGTCGCCAACGAGCACACCCCGATGATGATCTGGACCTCGGCGAACATCGCCCAGGCCGGCAACCCGCCCAAGCAGTCCGAGGGTTACGGCAACGGGTTCGTGACCGGCTACGAAAAGCTGTGGGGCCTGGCGAGCTGACCCCGAGCGAGCTGCGATCGGGCGAGCTCTGCTCGGCGCTGCCGGCCCGAGCCACCAATGCTGGCCGGGCTCCCGGCGCCACCCTCCTCCAAGTCGAGGACCTGTCCAAGGCGTTCGGCAGCACCCAGGCCTTGGACAATGTCTCACTCACGGTGTTGGGCGGCCAGGTCCACGGCCTGGTCGGCGAAAACGGGTCCGGCAAGTCCACCCTCGTCAAGATCCTGGCCGGCTACCACGCCCCGGGCCCAGGTGGGCGCATCGTCGTAGGTGACGCGGTCGTCACAGGTGGCTTGGCCGGCGTGCACAGCCGCCAGCTTGGGCTCCGCTTCGTGCACCAGGACCTGGGTATCGTGCCGGAGCTGTCCGTCACCGAAAACCTTTTCGTCGACCGCTTCGCCGCGGAGCGCCGCCTGGGCCTGCGCTGGCAGCGGGAACACGCCAAGGCTGCCGCGCTGCTGGCTTCGTTCGGGGTGGAGGTCGACCCGAGGCGCCCTATCGGTTCGCTGCCCGCAGCCGAGCGTGCCATGGTGGCCATTGTCCGGGCGGCCGAGGGGCTGCGGACGGCGCCTGGGTCAAGCGAGCGCCGGGGTGTGCTGGTGCTCGACGAGGCCACCGCTTCGCTTCCCGAAGCGGCCCGCCGGCGGCTGCGGGCGGTGGTCGACGAAGTGGTGGGATTGGACCACGGGGTCCTCTTCGTGTCCCACTTCCCCGACGAGGTCCTGGCGTGGGCAGACCACGTCAGCGTCCTGCGGGACGGGCGGGTCGTAGCCGACCGTCCCACCGCCGGGATGACCGAGGGGGACCTGATCGAGCTGATCATCGGGCGGCGCCTGCAGGACCGTTCCGAGCTGGCCAGGCAAGACGTCGGTCGCGTGGGGTCAGCACTCGCGGTGGACAACTTGCGTGGCCGGGAGGTCATGGACTTCTCCTTTGCCGTCCGGGCGGGCGAGATCCTCGGCTTGACCGGCCTCGTCGGTTCTGGCTACGACGAGGTGTGCCAGGTGCTCGGCGGCGCTATGCCCGCCCGGGCGGGCACGCTCGAGCTCGAGGGGCGGCGGTGGCCCCTGCAGGCGTGGAGCTCGCGCCGCGCCGTCGAGGAGGGGATGGGGTTCGTGCCCCAGGACCGGCAGCGCCAGGCGAGCTCACCCAGGTTGACCGTCTCGGAGAACATCTCCCTCAGCCTTCTCGGGCGCCACCGGGGCCCGCTCGGCCTTCTTCGCCGTCGGGAGCTGCGGGACGAGGTGACAAACCTGCTCAGCGAGTACAGGGTGGTGCCGCCCGACCCGGAGCTGCCCCTGGGGTCGCTCTCCGGCGGCAACCAACAAAAAGTCGTCATCGCCAAGGCGATGGCGGCGTGCCCGCGGGTCTTGGTGCTGCTCGAGCCGACCCAGGGGGTGGACGTCGGTGCGCGCAACGACATCTTGGCGAAACTACGAGACGTCGCCCGGCAAGGCACGCCCGTCGTCTGCGGGTCGACGGACGCCAGCCAGCTCGAAGAGGTGTGCGACCGGGTGCTAGTGCTCCAGCGCGGCAAGATGGCGGCGGAGCTGACGGGGCCCGAGGTCAACGAGGACCGCATTGTCGAGGAGACCTACCGTTCTCCGGCGTAAGCCTGTGAGCGGCGCCTGGGTAGAGGAGCACTGATGGCCGCGGAGGTCCGACAACTACAAGAGGGGCCGGCAGGGCGGGAGCGTGCCGCCGGGCTGCCGCCGGCCCGGGCGCGCCAACCCAACGCGGTCGTCGGCGACTGGCTCGGCCGCGCGTCGGTGCCTTTGGCGTGGGGCGTGCTGGTCTTGATATTCGGGCTGATGCGCCCGGCCACGTTCCCTACGGTGGGGACCTTCGGCAGCATCTTCGGCTCGGAGGCCGTGCTCGTTATCGTCACCCTTGGCCTCCTCATACCCTTGCGCGCGGGTGACTACGACCTCTCGGTGGCCGGCACCCTCACGCTGTCTTCGATGATCATCGGCCGTCTGAACGGCGGTGCCGGTATCGACATTTGGGCGACCGTGTTCATGGCCCTGGCCATCGGCGTCCTCGTCGGGTTGGCAAACGGCTTTTTCGTGCTGGTGTTCCGGATCAACCCCTTCATCGTCACCCTCGGCATGGGCACACTCCTGCTCGGCATCACCTTGCTCATAAGCAACGACCAGACCTACGCAGGGATCTCGATCGGCCTCGACAACGTCGTGATCGTCGACCGTTTTCTCGGCATGCCCCTCGAGTTTTATTACGCGGTCGCGGTGTGCGTCGTGGTGTGGTGGGTGTTCGAGCACACGACCCTCGGCCGTAGGCTGCTCTTCGTGGGGAGCGGGCGAGAGGTGGCGCGCCTCTCCGGCGTGCGGGTGGAGCGGATGCGGGTGGGGTCGCTCGTAGCGGCCGGGTTCCTGGCTGCGCTGGCCGGCATCTTCTTTGCCGGGACCTCGGGCGCCGCCAACCCGACCGCCGGTGCCGATTTCCTGCTCCCCGCCTACGCTTCGGCGTACCTGGGCGGGACCACGATCCTGCCCGGTCGGTTCAACGCATGGGGCACGATCATCGCTGCCTACTTTTTGGTGACGGGCGTGACAGGGCTCGCCATCTTGGGGATAGGCAGCTGGGTGCAGGACGTGTTCTACGGCGGGGCACTGATACTCGCTGTCGCCTTCTCCCAGCTCTCCCGCAGGGGCCGGAGCGAAGAGATCATCTAAGGAGCATCCAACATGAGCGCACACAAAGAACTGGCCGAACGCCACCGGCGTGTCCTGCCTTCGTGGTTGGCCCTTTATTACGACGAGCCCATCGAACTGGTGAGCGGCAAGGGCTGCTTCGTGACCGACGCCGAGGGTCACGAGTACATCGACTTCTTCGGCGGCATCCTGACCACGAGCATCGGCTACGGGGTCGAGGAGTTCGTCGAGGCGGTGAGGGCGCAGGCGGGCCGGATGGTGCACACCTCGACGCTTTACCTCATTCGCCCGATGGTGGAGCTGGCCGAGCGCATCGCCGGGCTGTCGGGGATCGCAGACGCCAAGGTGTTTTTCGTCAATTCCGGCACGGAGGCGATCGATGCGGCCTTGATGATGTGCTGCGCGGCGCGCAAGTCCAACCAGGTGCTGGCGCTGCGCAACAGCTACCACGGGCGGTCGTTTGCCGCGGTCGGGGTTACGGGCAACCGGGCCTGGTCACCGTCGTCTTTCGCGCCCCTGTCGGTCAGCTGGCTGCACCACGGCGACCGCCTGCGGGGCATTTTCGCCGGCCTCGACGACAAGGAAATGTGCCGGGCGGCGGCTGCGGACCTGCGCGAGGTACTGGCGACCACCACCGCCGGCGACGTGGCCTGCTTGATCGCAGAGCCCATCCAGGGCGTCGGGGGCTTCGTGGTGCCGCCAGACGGGTTTTTCGGCGCCTTGCAGGAGGTGCTGGCGGAGTACGGCATCCTTTATGTGTCCGACGAGGTGCAGACCGGATGGGGGCGTACGGGCGAGCACTTCTGGGGGTACCAGGCCCACGGCGTCCGGCCCGACCTCCTCGTGTTGGCCAAGGGGCTCGGCAACGGCTTGGCCATCGGCGGGGTGGTCGGGAGGGCGGCTGTGGTTGACGCCCTCGGGCCCAACTCGATCTCCACTTTCGGCGGCAACCCGTTGGCCGCCTCGGGGGCACTGGCGACGCTCGACTACATACTCGAGCACGAACTGCAGGCCAACGCGCTGGCGGTGGGCAAGCAGTTACACCGGCGCCTCGCGCAAGCGACGGCCTCGTCCAAGATCGTGGCCGAGGTCAGGGGGAAGGGCCTCATGCTCGGTCTGGAACTGGTCGAGGCGGGTACCCTGACACCCGCGCCCCAGATCGCCAACCGGGTGCTCCAGGCGGCAAAAGAGCGTGGCGTGCTTGTCGGCAAAGGCGGGTTGTACGGCAACGTGCTTCGCATCTCGCCCCCGATGAGCGTGAGCGCAGAAGTAGCGGACCAGGGGGCCAGCCACTTGATAGAGGCCGTGGAAGCGGTCGAGCGGGCGGGCCATTAGGCAGGTACTGATAACCGCCGCCGGGCCACAAAGGCGGAACTTTCCCAGGTAATACAACGAGAAAAGGAGGAACGGGTGGCGAAGGTCGTGAGAGCGGCGCTGGTCCAGGCCAAGTGGACCGGTGACAAGGAGTCCATGATCTCCTCGAGCATCGCGCTGGCGCGCGAGGCGGCTTCGCAGGGTGCCCAGATCCTGTGTTTCCAGGAGCTTTTCTACGGGCCGTACTTCTGCCAGGTGCAAGAGCCCGAGTACTACAGTTACGCCGAGCCCGTGCCGGGGCCGACCACCGAGAAAATGATCGAGCTCGCCCGCCAGACCCAGATGGTGGTGATCGCCCCGATCTATGAAGAGGAGCAGCCCGGCGTTTACTACAACACCGCCCTCGTCATCGACGCCGACGGCCGTTTCCTCGGCAAGTACCGTAAAAACCATATACCCCAGGTGCGCGGGTTCTGGGAGAAGTACTATTTCCGCCCGGGCAACTTGGGCTACCCCGTTTTCGATACCTCGGTTTGCAAGGTGGGGGTTTACATCTGCTACGACCGGCACTTCCCAGAAGGGTGGCGGGCGCTCGGCCTGGCCGGCGCCGAGATCGTCTTCAACCCTTCTGCCACCAGCCGTGGGCTGTCCGCCTACCTCTGGGACCTGGAGCAGCCCGCTGCCGCCGTCGCCAACGAGTACTTCGTCGGTGCCATCAACCGAGTGGGGGTCGAGCCTCTGGGGGACAACGACTATTACGGCAGTTCGTACTTCGTCGACCCGCGCGGCCAAAAAGTGGGGCTCCCAGCCTCGGACAGCGACGACGAAGTCGTGGTGCGCGACCTCGACCTCGGCATGATCGAGGAAGTACGCCAGCTCTGGGCTTTTTACCGCGACCGGCGCCCCGACGGTTACGGGCCCCTGGTCACCCCCTAACCCCGACGAAGAGCGAATGGTCATAGGCCTGCCGGCGCCATTCGCACAAGTGCAGGGATGTCCCTAGAAAACCGCACCCCACCCTTCGGTTGGGCAGGTGTACGCCGTCGTAGCGGCGCTGGCGGCGGGCATATAGTTATCGGAATGGCGCCATGGTCACACCTCGGTTCGCGTGACCTGGCTGGGATTTCGGCCAAAATGCCTGATGCCACAGCCAGACAGGTGTATAGCGCGTGATCACCGACGTGCCTGGCGTCAGGGTCGGCCACTGGACGGACAGCCGTGCGCGCACGGGTTGCACGGTCGTATTGCTGCCTACCGGGACTGTGGCCTCGGGAGAGGTGCGCGGCGCGGCGCCCGGGACGCGGGAGTGGGCACTGCTCGACCCTCTCCGCACCGTCGACCGGGTTAACGCCGTTGTGCTTACTGGAGGGTCGGCTTTCGGGTTGGCCGCGTGCGACGGTGTGATGCGTTGGTGCGAGGAGGCCGGTGTGGGCTGGCCGACCCGAGCCGGGCCGGTGCCGATCGTCGTCGGCATGGTCCTTTTCGACCTCTTGGTCGGCGACGGCACCGTCCGGCCCGGGGCCGCTGAGGGGTACGCCGCGTGTGCTGGCGCCAGCAGCGACGCACTCCTGAGGGGTGCGGTCGGCGCCGGTGCCGGCGCCACGGTCGGCAAGCACCGGCCCGACAGGGTACGGCCGGCCGGGCTCGGATCTGCAACCGAGCGCGATAGCGGCCTCATCGTGTCGGCCCTCGTAGCGGTCAACGCCCACGGCGATATAAGAGGCCTGGATATAAGAGGCCCGGACATAAGTGGTCCAGGCTGGGTCGCGGCCCCTAGTTCGGCCGCCGCTTCGCGGGGACATTTGGCTTCGCCGGGCCCGACCGAGGCCACGACGATCGGGGTGATCGTGACAAATGCCCGTCTCTCGAAGCTGCAGTGCTTGCTGCTCGCCCAGGCCGGTCACGACGGGCTCGCCAGGGCGCTCGAGCCCGTCCACACGGCGTTCGACGGCGACGCGCTGGTAGCCGCGGCGACCGGCACCTTCGACGTGGTGGCCGAGGGGGCCGAGCAGTTTGAACACATTAGGAGCCTGGCCGCGAGGGCCGTCGAGGCTGCAGTGC
>JAJZYO010000124.1 GCA_021798075.1 Actinomycetes bacterium | reverse complement strand
GAGGGCGATGGCGACGATCCCGATCGGCACGTTGATCCAAAAGATCCAACGCCACGAGACGTAAGTGACGACGAGGCCGCCGATGACGATGCCGAGCACGGCGCCGAGGCTCCAGCCGACGGAGTTGTAGCCGTAGGCCTTGCCTCTCTGCTCGGGAGGGAAGAGGTCGGCGATTATGGCCCCGGTATTGGCGGTCATGAGCGCGCCGCCGATGCCTTGGAGGATGCGGAAGCCCACGATCGCCCCCTCGTTCCACGACAGGGCGCAAAGGGCGGAGCCGGCGACGAAGACCACGAGGCCCGCTTCGTACATGCGTACCCGCCCGAACATGTCCCCCAACCGGCCCACCTGCGTGGCGAGCAGCGTGATCACAAGGAGGTACCCGATCACGACCCAGATGACCGAGGAGAGCGACAAGTGCAGCCCGCGCTCGATCTCGGGCAGGGCGAGCACCACGATCGTGGTGTCAACGGCCGTCATCAGCAGGCCGACCATGACGACGGCCAAACCGAGCATGGGGTGGCCTCGGTGGTCCCTGGCCCTCTGCCAGAGGGTCTTGCCGGTCACCGGGCGAGCCTAACCGAGCCGGTCCTCAGGGCGGTCTAAGGGCGGCCAGCGAGGTGCACGGCCGGTCGGCCGGGGTACCCTGGCGCCGTGGCCTTCCCAGAGACGCGGATGCGCCGGCTCCGCCGCTCGCCCCTCCTCCGGGACATGCTTGCGGAGACCAGGCTGTCGGTGAAGGATCTCGTCGCCCCCCTCTTCGTGCGGGAGGGTATCGACGCCCCCGTGCCGATAGCCTCGCTCCCAGGCGTCGTCCAGCACACCACCGAGTCGCTAGTAAAAGAGGCGCGCCGGCTCGTCGGCCTGGGGGTGCCGGCGCTCGTAGTGTTCGGGGTGCCGGCCCACAAGGACCCAACCGGCAGGGGGGCCAGCGCGCCCGACGGGGTGGTGCAGGTTGTGCTCCGGGCGCTCCGGGCGGAGCTTGCCGACGAGATGGTGCTCATCCCCGACCTCTGCCTCGACGAGTACACCGACCATGGTCACTGCGGGCTCCTCGACAAGCGGGGCGGGGTGGACAACGACGCCACGCTCGAGCGTTACTGCGAGGTAGCCCTCGCCCAAGCGGAAGCCGGTGCCCACATGGTGGCACCGTCGGGGATGATGGACGGCCAGGTCGGCGCCATACGAGCCGCCCTCGACCAGGGGGGCTACAGCGAAGTCGGGATCCTGGCCTACTCGGCCAAGTTCGCTTCGGCGCTCTACGGGCCGTTCCGGGAAGCGGTGGACGTGACGATCGCCGGCGGGGGAGACCGCCGCGCCTACCAGCAGGACTACCGCAACGGGCGCGAGGCGCTCCGGGAGGTCGAGCTCGACGTGGCCGAGGGCGCGGACATGGTGATGGTGAAGCCGGCCCTCACCTACCTGGACGTGGTGGCGGCCGTGCGGGCAGCGGTGCGGGTGCCTGTCGCGGCCTACCACGTGAGCGGCGAGTACGCCATGGTGAAGGCGGCCGCCGAGCGCGGCTGGATAGACGGCCCAGCGGTTGCCCTCGAACAGCTGACGGCCGTGAAAAGGGCCGGCGCCGACCTCATCCTCACCTATTTCGCCGGTGAACTGGCAGAGACGCTCGGGTCATAGGGCCGGCGGCGACCAGACGATAAAGCTCCCATGACGACCAACGAGGAGCTATGGCAGCGCGCACTCCGGGTCAGCCCGGGGGGTGTGAACTCACCGGTCAGGGCCTTCCGGGCGGTCGGCGGCGGCACGCCCTACTTTGTCGCCCGAGGGGAGGGCGCTTATGTCTTCGACGTGGAAGGCCGGCGCTACATCGACTACGTCCAGTCCTACGGGGCGTCCATCCTCGGCCACGCCCACCCAAAGGTTGTCGAGGCGGCCAGGAAAGCAGCCGGGAGAGGGTCGACCTTCGGCGCGCCGACGCCCGGGGAGGTCGAGCTGGCCGAGGAGATCTGCGCCCGCGTGGAGGGCTGCCAGGAGGTGAGGCTCGTGAGCAGCGGGACGGAGGCGGCCATGTCGGCGGTGCGCTTGGCCCGGGGGGTGACCGGTCGGGACCGTGTCGTCTTGTTCGCCGGCTGTTACCACGGCCACAGCGACGCCCTCCTGGCCGGCGGCGGGAGCGGTATGGCGACCCTTGGTGTGCCGGCCAGCGCCGGCGTGGCCAGGTCGGCCGTGGCCGACACGCTCGTCGTCCCCTACAACCGGGTGCCCGACCTCGGTAACGACGTGGCCGCTGTGATCGTCGAACCGATCGCCGCCAACATGGGCCTCGTCCCGCCGGCACCCGGGTTCCTCGCCGGCCTGCGAGAGGCGTGCACGAAGGCAGGCGCGCTGCTCATCTTCGACGAGGTCATAACCGGCTTCAGGGTGGCGAGGGGAGGGGCCTCCACCCTTTTCCGCCTCCAGCCGGATCTCTGGTGCTTCGGCAAGGTCGTGGGTGGCGGCTTCCCCCTGGCCGGCTTCGGCGGCCGCCGGGAGCTCATGGAACAACTTGCGCCGGCCGGGGCCGTTTACCAAGCGGGCACCCTCTCGGGCAACCCGGTGGCGACCGCCGCCGCGCTCGCTACCCTTTCCCTCCTGGACGACGGCGCCTACACAGCGCTTTCCGCCTACACGGGGCGGCTGGCCGCGGGGCTCGCCGGCATCGCCCGCGAAGCAGGCCTCGAGCTCCAGGTGCCCGTGGCGGGGCCTCTGCTCGGAGTGTTCTTCGGGACCGCGCCCGTGCTCGACTACGAGGGGGCGCGCCGCTCGGCCGCCACGGGTCTTTTCCCGCCCTTGATGAGAGGCCTATTGGAAAAGGGAGTGGCGATCGCGCCCGGCCCTTACGAAATATTGTTCCCCAGCCTGGCTCACGGCGAGCAGGACCTCCACGAGACCCTCGACGCCTTTGCCGAAGTGGCGAAGAAGCTGGCGCCGGCGCAGGAGCCCTCCGCCTAAAGGGCCCGCTCAGGGCTAAGCGCCTTTGGCCCAGGCGAGCGCCGACAGCGCTTTGTAGATGGCCTCAGCCGGCCCGATCTCGTCGGGGCGGAGCATGTTGGACATGATCCTTAGCACCCACTCCATGAGCGTCCGGTTGTGCATCCCTGTCGCCACGCACACGCGCATTATTTCCGGGCGGCTGATCGCCCGGACAAAGGCCCTCGCCACCCGGTAATAGGGACCGTACCGGGCCTCGAGGCCGTCCTCGTAAAGTGCCAGAGCGCCCGGGTTGCCCGAGGAGAGCGCCTCGTCGAGCACGTAGGCGGCGAGGCGGCCAGTCTCGTACGCGTATGCGATCCCCTCGCCGTTGAACGGGTTGATCGTCCCTGCCGCGTCGCCGACCACCAGATGGCCCCGCCCCGAGCGCGGCACCACGGAGAGCCCCATCGGCAGCCGGCCGCCCGTCGGCGGGCCGAGGCAGGTCTCGGGCTTGATGCCCCACTCCTCAGGCAGTGTCTCGCAGAAGGCGTCCATGAGACGGCTGGTGTTGGCGCCTTTCCACATAGAAGAAGTGCTCAGGAGCCCGACGCCGACGTTGACCCGACCGTCGCCGAGCGGGAATACCCAGCCGTAGCCGGGTACTGAATACCCGGTCTTGTCGCGCACGTCGAGCCAGGAATCGATCCAGGGTGCGTCGTGCATGGGCGACGTCCAGTAGCCGCGCAGGGCCATGCCCTGTGGGTAGGAACGTTGCCGCTGGTTACCGAGCGCCCACCCGAAGCGGGAGTTGGCCCCGTCCGCCACCACGACATAGCGCGCCTCGACCTCGCCCTCTTGGCCTCCCTCGCCCGTGGCCCTGAGGCGTGCCCCCCGCACCCTGCCGTCTTCTACGAGCGGCTCGACGGCCTCGGTGTGCTCCCAGAGCACCGCACCCTGTTTGGTGGCCTGGGCGGCGACGAGGGCGTCGAGGTCCTTCCTCGTGACCACGTAGCCGTAGCGGGGCAGGTCGGGCGTATCGGGCCAGGCCAGTTCGAGTGCCCGCCCGAAGCCGTGCGAGCGCAGGCCGAAGTAGCGGTGGTGGGCGGACAGCTCCCCGCCGAGGCCCATGTCTTCCAGCTGGCGGACCGACCTCGGCGTAAGCCCGTCGCCACAGGTCTTCTCCCGAGGGAACGCCTTTTTCTCGACAAACACCACCTCGCGGCCGGCCTTGGCCAGCCAGTAAGCACAGGAGGCGCCACCCGGCCCCGCGCCCACGACGAGGACCTCGCAGCGCCGTGCCACCTTCCCAATGGTAGTGGAGGAGCGGGTGGGCGGCGCCCGGAGGGCCCCAGTGTGTGCGTATGTGCTCTTCGGTACTAGCGTGAGGGACGATGGACCAGTTCCTGCCGATCCTGCTAATGGTCGTCCTGGCCTCGGCATTCGCGATCGGCTCGTTTATCGCGTCCAAGATGCTCGGGCCGAGGAGCCACCTCCACGCGGCCAAGGTCGGGCCTTACGAGTCTGGGATAGCCCCCCGCCGGGAGCTGGCGGCGCGTTTTCCCGTCCGGTTCTACCTCGTGGCGATGATCTTTGTCATCTTCGACATAGAGGTGGTGTTCCTCTACCCGTTCGCGGTCATGTTCCGCCAGCTGTCCACCTTCGGGTTGGTCGAAATGGCCTCGTTCGCCGCCGTCGTGTTCATCGCGTTTGCCTACCTCGTCTCCGAGGGCGCGCTGGACTGGGGCCCGGGGAAGCGCCTCGGCAGCCGTGCCGGCGCCCCAGTGACGCGAAGCCTCAACGCCACAGTGCGCCGGGTGGCCCGCCCGGGCACGCCGCCCTCGGCACGACCGCCGGTGCTGGTGGAGGGCGCGAGTACTGGCTCCGGCGCAGGGGCACGAGGGCTGGACCCGGTCAGGGCAGGCGCGAGCGGTCCTCATGGAGAGGAGGGTTGATGGGGCTCGAAGACCTCAACCACAATTTCTTCACCGGCACTTTGGAGGAGGTCGTGAAGTGGGCCCGGGCGTCTAGCTCTTGGGGCGCCAACTTCGGCCTCGCCTGCTGCGCGATCGAGATGATGGCGAGTGGCGCAGCCAACTTCGACCTCGCCCGCTTCGGCATGGAAGTTTTCCGGGCCTCCCCCCGTCAAGCTGACCTGATGATAGTCGCCGGCCGGGTCTCCCAGAAGATGGCACCGGTGCTGCGCCAGGTCTACGACCAGATGATGGAGCCCAAGTGGGTGATCTCGATGGGCGTGTGCGCCTCTACGGGAGGGATGTTCAACAACTACGCGGTCGTACAGGGCGTTGACCAGGTCGTCCCGGTGGACGTGTACACGCCGGGGTGCCCGCCCGGCCCCGAGACCCTCATCCATTCGATCCTCACCTTGCACGAGAAGATCCGTCGGGGCGAGATAGCCCGCCGGCGGGCCGTCACAGGTGCCGGTGCCGGGATCCACCTGGAGTCGGCTGGACCTTTGCAGGTCGCCCGGCACCGGCTGCCCGCCACGGTCAGCGGGGCGGAGGGAGCGCGCTCGTGAGCGACGCGGCTCACGAAAGCCAGGTGGGCCAAACCGAGGAGGCTGGTGCGGGGGCGCCTTCGGAGGAGGGCGGCGGGCCTCTCGCGCTGCACGGCTGCCCCGTTACCGACGAGCTCGGGCAGCGGGCTGTCCACACCGACGCCAAGGGTTACCTTCCCTTGATGGAAGCCCTCTACCGGGACGGCTTCGAGAGCTGTATCGGGGTGACGGGGGTGGACTACCTCACTCACCCTGGCCGCCAGTTGCCGGCCGAGGTGCAACCGGAGCGTTTCGAGGTGGTCGTCGAGCTCGTCTCGTTCTCGCGCCGCGAGCGGCTCCGCGTGCGTTGCCAAGTGCCCGAGGACGAACCCGTGGTGCCGAGCCTGTTCGACCTCTGGCCCGGTAGCGAGGCGCACGAACGGGAGACCTTCGACATGTTCGGCATCCGTTTTTCCGACCACCCGGACCTCACCCGGATCTTGATGCCCGAGGACTGGGAAGGCTACCCCCTCCGCAAGGACTACGCCACAGGCGCGGTCCCCGTCCGGTTCAAGGAGGTGCCCGAATGACGGCGGACCTGGTCGAGCTGCTCAAGGCCAAGACCTCCGAAGGCGCCCAGGAGATGCTGGCTCGCAACGAGGAAACCGTGCGCCAGCTCCGGCACGAAGCCGGCGGGGTGCTCCGGCTCCCCGAGGGGGTCACCCTGGACTACGGCGACGTCGACTACGAGCGGCCCGACGACGAGACCATGATCCTGAACCTCGGGCCTTCGCACCCATCCACCCACGGCGTGCTCCGGGTGATGGTCGAGATCAGGGGCGAGCAGGTGCTCAGGACCAAGCCGGTGATCGGATACCTGCACACCGGCATGGAAAAGACCGGCGAAGAGCTGATGTACCACCAGGGGTCGACCAACGTCACCCGTATGGACTACCTGTCGCCTTTTTTCAACGAGCTCGCCTACTCGCTCTCGGTGGAGAAGGTCGCCGGCATGGATCTCCCCGAGCGGGCGGGCTGGGTCCGCGTGCTCATGTGCGGGCGGAAGGGGAGCGCCTCGCGCCTTATGTGGGTGGCG
>JAJZYO010000123.1 GCA_021798075.1 Actinomycetes bacterium | reverse complement strand
GCTGCTGGAGGGGGGCCGGAAGCTCGGCGGGCAGTCGGCTGGCCTCAAGGCGAGGACGGTCCGGTACATCCACACGATCCTCTCGGGTGCGTTCGACGACGCCGTGAGGTGGCGGCGGATGATGCTAAACCCGGCCACTCAGGCGACGCCGCCCTCAGCATCGGCCTCCAAGGCGCCTGAAATGCGGACCTGGAGCGGCGCCCAGGTCCGCCGGTTCCTGAGCGAGTGCGAAGGTGACCGCTACTACTACCCATTCGCGTTCCTGGTCCTGACCGGTTGCCGTAGGGGCGAGGCCTTGGGTGTTCGCTGGGCTGACCTCGACTGGGACCGGAAGACCGCCGCGATCCGCCAGACCGTCATCCCTCTAACCAAGCCCGGCGGCGTCGGCCGAGAGGGCAGGGTCGTCCCGCGAACCAAGACAGACCGCGCCCGTGTCGTCGAAATGGACACGGCAACCGTCGCGATGCTCCGGTCCTGGAAAGCTCGCCAGGCCGAGGAGCGTCTACTGATGGGCGCCGGCTACCAGGACAATGACCTAGTGTTCTGCCGGCCCGATGGGCGCCCGTACCACCCCGAAGCGTTCTCCAAGACGTTTGACCGCCGGGTACGTCAGGCCAGGTTCGCCGACCTGCCCACACTGCGCCTTCACGACCTGAGGCACACATGGGCAACCTTGGCTCTCGCGGCCGGGGTCGACGTTACGATTGTTGCCCGCCGGCTCGGGCACGGCTCCCCAGCGACGACCTGGGCGACTTACCAGCACGTCGTGACAGGGATGCAAGCGGACGCCGCCGAGAAGGTGGCAGCGCTGATCTTCGGGGCGTGAAAGGCACGATGACGTCTTGCATGTCACAGGACAGTGGTACCCTAGCCTTGAGGGTGCTCTGGGGCTGGCGAAAGGGCCCAGGGGGCTTTGCCTATTTTGGGGCTAGCTGGCCCGGGGACCCTCATCTCGCTGTCGGCTAATAATACGTAGCTTGGCCGGTCAGAAACGGCTGGAACTCGGAGCGGATGAGTTGCTTAATCAGGTTGTACGAGCGTTCGTCACCGCGCTCAACTTTCCGCTGTATTGCCCACGTTACGTAGTCGGCAACCTGAAGACAAGGGTCGCTGACGGCCGAAAAAAAGGCGCTGTGGAACACCGCTGTAGGTGACGCCTGGCTCACGACATCCTCGACGGCTTGCTTGACAGCCTGCTTCTTCTTGTTGATCTGCAGTGAGGAGACCACAACGAACAAGTCGTCGAGCGAGTTGCAGACACGGGGAGCCACGTACTTGAAGTGGAGGTACCACGCCTCCTTGTAGAAGCGAAGCGGGTCGTTCGCAAGGTGCGGCTGTGCCTTTGGCTTATGGAGGATAGTGGCGTCGACACGAACATCGGACTGGGCGATTACATCGAAGACGCGGTCACGAACTCGCTGTTTGTCCTCGCATGCATGGAACATCTCCAACTGCATCCCTTGCCAAGCGAGTTCGCGCCTCAGGTCGAGCACTCGTTCTCCAACGGAGCATTCGGCCATCGTCGCGGTCCCCACGATGAAGTACTCGCTGACGCCGGGGCCGTGCTTGAAGATGAGATCTCCGGCCTCATCACCGAACACGTACACCCGCGACATGAAGGGCAATCTTCATCGACGTTGGAGCTCTGTGGGTGGATTTGAGCCGCGGGGCTCGGACAGCTTGTGATCAAGTTGTGATCACGGACTGCTCCAGATGCCATTTCAAACGGAAACCCCAGGCCTGTGACCTGGGGCTTTGTTTACAAGTGTTGGCTCGGGGGGGAGGACTCGAACCCCCAATGACAGGGCCAGAACCTGTAGTGTTGCCGATTACACCACCCCCGAACGGGCATCGTCATGCTAGCGGGCCCGGTACTGGTGGTGTCCAGCCGGGTGACCATCCGGCGTGGCACCAGTGACGTTCGGCCGTGTCGCCAGTGGCGTCTGAGCGGGTGCGGGAGCGGGTGCGGGTGCCTTCCTACGCATAGCCCTCGTTGTGCGGCCCCCGCCCGGCACGAGGGTACCCACCCGTGCCCCCCAACGCTGGCTCAGGTGGCGGGTGACGCCTCGCTTCCGGCTTGGTCCTCCCCGAGGGCGCGCTCCCGTGCGGCCTGCACTCGTGCCAGGGTACGGTCGCGGCCTAGAAGCTCGAGCGACTCGAAGAGGGGCGGGCCGACCGTACGGCCCGTCACCGCAAGGCGGACGGGCGCCTGCGCCTTGGAGAGGTTCGTGATGCCCGCTGCAGCACCCGCGGCGACCACCGCTTCGCGGAGCGCCGCCGCGTCCCACTCGCAGTCTGCGAACCGGCCCAAGACGGCCTCCAAGAGCGCCGAGAACGCCGGCTGCTGCCGGCGCACCTTCCGCCAGTCTGCCTCGACGACATGGACCTCCGGGAGGTACAGGAAGTCGGTCATCGAGTAGACATCGGCCAGCGTCCGCGCCCTCTCTTGAACGAGCGGCGCAATCGGCGCCCAGCGCTCCTCCAGCCACTCGGCCGAGCGTGCCGTCAGCTCCTTGGCCGGGAGAGAACGGAGGTAGATCGCGTTTACGTCGGACAACTTGCGCTCGTCGAAGAAGGCCGGGGAGGACTTCACGTCCTCCAGGCGGAACTCCGCTATGAGCTCGTCCTCTGTCAGGATCTCGCGGTCGCCCCCGGGCGACCAGCCGAGGAGGGCCAGGTAATTGACCATCGCCTCGGGCAGGTAACCATCGTCGCGATAATCCTCTACCGCGACCTTGTCACGGCGCTTGGACAGTTTCTGGCGTGAGGCGTTGACGAGGAGCGGCAGATGGGCGAAGGCCGGCGGTTCCCCGTGACCGAGCGCCTCCCACAAGAGGATGTATTTGGGCGTGTTAGGCACGTGGTCCTCGCCGCGCACGACGTGGGACATGGCCATATCGGCATCGTCTACGACATTGGCGAGGATGAAGAGCGGCTGGCCGTTGGACTTGCGCACGCTGAAATCCTCGACAGAGGAGTTCTCGTAGACGACCTTGCCGCGCACGATGTCCTCCCAGGAGGTCGTGCCCTCGTCGGGGACGCGGAAGCGCAAAAGCCGGCCAGCCCCGGGCTCTAGCCCTCGCTCGCGGCAGTAGCCGTCGTAGCCGGGAGGACGACCGGCCGCCTTGTTTCGCGCGGCCACCTGGTCGGGCGTGCAGTCGCAAGCGTAGACGAGACCCTTGGCGGAAAGTTCCCCCAGGGCGTCGTCGTAGAGTTTGCCGCGCTGCGACTGAAAGTAAGGTCCCTCGTCCCAGGCAAGGCCTAACCATCTGAGCGCCCGCTCGATCCCCTCCGCGTGCTCCGGCCGGTTACGGGCAACGTCAGTGTCCTCGATGCGGAGCACGAAGGTGCCGCCCTGCTGGCGGGCGAACAACCAGTTGAAAAGGGCCGTGCGGGCGCTCCCGACGTGGAAGTACCCAGTAGGTGACGGCGCCATCCGGACACGAACTGGCTTCGCAGGACTCACCAGCACAAACCTACTTGGCTGAGTACCCACACCGAACCCGCGCGCCGAAGGCGCCACGGCTCCGTCCAGCTGACGGGCTTAGCTAGCGAGAAGATCCCGGGCGTCGCTGCCGGCGAGGGCACGCCGCAGCTTGGTGAGGGCGTCGCGCTCGATGCGCCGAACCCTCTCAGCTGTAAGGTCGAGCAGCTCGCCGACCTCGCCCTGCGTGCGCGGCTCCCCGCGGTCAAGTCCGTAGCGAAGGGAGAGCACCTTGCGCTCGTCCTCCGACAACCTGGAGAGGAACTCGTCGATGTGTCCACCCAACAGGGCCTGCGCCACAGTCTCGAACGGGGACTGTGCCGAGTGGTTGACGACGAGGTCACCGAGGCTAGTGTCACCGTCTTCGCCAACGGCTGCGTCGAGGCTGACCGGGTCGCTGTCGTAGTGCAGCAGCTCGGCCAAGGCGCTCTCCTCGATCTCCAAGGCCTCGGCCAACTCAGCCAGGGTGGGCGGGCGCCCGTTTTTGGCTTCGAGCTCGCTCTGCACCCGGCGTGCCCGGCGGATCTCGTCCCCGACGTGCGCCGGGATGCGGACTGTGTGAGCAGTGTTTTCGATCGCGCGCCCAATCGACTGGCGGATCCACCAGGTCGCGTACGTCGAGAACTTGAAGCCCTTGCGCCAGTCGAACTTCTCGACGGCATGGATAAGGCCGAGGTTGCCCTCTTGGATGAGATCGGATAGCGGCAGGCCAGACCACTGGTACTTGCGCGCGACCGATACGACCAGACGGAGGTTGGAATTGATGAACTGCCTGGTGGCCTCCTCGCCAGCGGAGACCTCCTTGCGCAGCTCGCGCTTGCGGCGAGGGGTGAGGTTGGAGGCCTTGTCGAGCTCCTCACGTGCCACCTGGGCAGCCTGGATGACCTGGCCGAGGCGCATTTCGTCTGCCTTGGTGAGCAGCGGGAAGCTGCCTGCCTCGTCGAGGTACAAGCCAAGAAGATCTGGTCCGGCGCCCATAGCGCCACGTGGTCCGGTCCGGCGTACGAAATCGCTCATTGTACTCAAGGTAACGCTTCAGAGGCGAGGTTTGTTCCATGCGATGCCCCACTGTGGCACATAGCACACCCGCACCCGTGTCTTATACCCCTCGCGCACCCAAAGCATGCAGCGACTTCGGATCTGCTTTGCGGACCTCCTCACCCGCAAACCTACCGCCTGAGGCAGCTTTGGGTACAACTATACAGTGCACAACACTGGATCCGGCCCCCTAAAGCGCGCTGCTCCCTTGCCAACGTCCCGCGCCTCCAGCGCGACGAGCGGCTCCACCCCCGGGATGCCCCCCGCCGAAGCCCGCGCCCTCGATGCCGCCCCTACCGCGCTCCTGATTGGGGGTGAGTGGCTCCCGGCGCGAGGAGGCAGGCTGCTCCCCGTGGAAGACCCCGCGACAGGGCAGGTGGTCGCCGAGGTGGCCGACGCCTCGCCTGAAGACGCTGCCGCGGCGCTAGAGGCCGCTGCTGGCGCTCAAGGCGCCTGGGCCGCGACCGCACCCCGCCGGCGGAGCGAGGTCCTCTGGACTGCTTACGAGCTGATGACCGCGCGCGCCGAGGACCTGGCCATGCTCATGACTATTGAGATGGGCAAGCCGCTAGCGGAGTCGCGCGCCGAGGTGGCCTACGCTGCGGAGTTCTTCCGCTGGTTCTCCGAGGAAGCCGTGCGCATCGCCGGCGACTACCGGGTCGCGCCTGGCGGTGCGAACCGCGTCCTGCTCATGCGCCAGCCCGTGGGTCCTTGCCTGCTCGTCACACCTTGGAACTTCCCGGCCGCCATGGCCACGCGCAAGCTCGGCCCAGCCCTCGCCGCGGGGTGCACCGCCGTATTGAAACCGGCCGAACAGACCCCTTTATCAGCACTCGCCATCGCCCGGATCCTGACCGAAGCCGGGCTGCCGCGCGGTGTGGTCAATGTCATAACGACGTCCTCGCCCGGGGAGGTGACGGCCCCCCTTTTCAGGGACAGGCGCCTGCGGAAGCTCTCGTTCACTGGTTCTACCGAGGTGGGTAGTCATCTGATGGCGGCGGCATCGGAACGGGTGCTCCGCGTTTCGCTGGAGCTCGGGGGGAACGCCCCTTTCATCGTCTTCGCAGATGCCGACCTAGACACGGCCGTCGAAGGCGCGCTCCTGGCCAAGATGCGCAACGCCGGCGAGGCCTGCACGGCGGCCAACCGCTTCTATGTTCAGGCCCCCGTGGCGAGGGAGTTCGCCGAGCGCCTCTCCGCCGCTATGAGCAAGCTGCCGGTGGGCAGGGGCACGGAGCCGGATGTGAAGGTCGGGCCGCTCATCGACGCTGCCCAGAGGGGAAAGGTCGTGTCCCTCGTGGACGAGGCCGCTTCCCGAGGGGCCAGGATCCTCTCCGGCGGCGCTGCTCCGGCTGGGCCAGGCTATTTCTACCAGCCGACCGTCCTCGCCGATGTCCCCGATGGTGTAGGCCTCTCCACTACGGAGATCTTCGGCCCGGTTGCCCCCGTGTGGAGCTTCGAGTGCGACGAGGAGGCACTCGCCGCCGCCAATGGCACCGACTATGGCCTCGTCTCTTACGTCTACACGCGCGACCTCGGGCGAGCTTTCCGGGTTGCCGAGGCCCTCGAGACTGGGATGGTCGGGCTCAACCGAGGGATCGTCTCGGATCCATCAGCACCATTCGGTGGGGTGAAGGGTTCCGGTATCGGGCGCGAGGGCGGCGAAGCCGGCATTGAGGAGTACCTGGAGCTCAAGTACGTCGCTATCGACAAGACCTGGTAGCAGGTGCCTGGTGTACCCCGGCAACCAAGTGCGACCGCAGCGCAGCCAGCAGCACCCCGGCGGCGAGGGCAGCCGTCTCCGCCCGGAGCACATGAGGGCCGAGGGCGACGTGGTTGACCACGGCCCCGAGCTCCGCTTCTGACCAGCCACCCTCTGGCCCGACCAAGACGCTCGGCGTCGCCAGGCTGAGCGGCGAACCGTCTGGTACGGCGAGAGCCACGCCGGGCACCACGCCGGCTGCGCCGGGCACCACGCCGGCCT
>JAJZYO010000122.1 GCA_021798075.1 Actinomycetes bacterium | reverse complement strand
GCTTCTTCGAGGAAGGGGATGACGGTGACGGCGGCGAAGCTCGTGTGGCGCCGGTGCTGGGAGTCGAAGGGCGACATGCGCACCAGCCGGTGGACCCCGCGCTCGGAGCTCAGGAGGCCCGTCGCGTAGCGGCCCTTCACGATGAAGGTGGCCGAGAGGATCCCCGCCTCTTGGCCCGGGCTGACCTCGTCGACCTCGAGCTGGAAACCCCGGCGCTCGACCCAGCGCTGGTACATGCGTAGCAGCATCTCCGCCCAGTCCTGGGCGTCGGTCCCGCCGTCCTTGGCGTGCACCTCGACCACGGCGTCACGCTCGTCGTGCTCCCCGGTAAAGAGGGAGCGCAGCTCGAGGTGGTCGAGCGCGGCCCCGAGCTCGCCCACCGCGCTCTCGAGGTCGGCTGCCAGCGAGTCGTCCTCGGCTTCGGACCTCGCCAGCTCGTAGAGATCCTCGGCGTCGCGGAGGCGCCGCTCCAGCGAAGCCACCAGGTCGACGTCGTCCTTCAGGGCTGCGTACTCGCGAGTGAGCGCCTGAGCAGCCGCCTGGTCGTCCCAGAGCCCGGGCCGGGAGAGCTCCGGCTCGAGCTCCGCGAGGCGTTTCTCGGAGTGCTCTATGTCGAGGTAGACGGAGGCTTCTTCGAGGCGCCGCCTTAGCGCCCGCAGGTCCTCGGTGAGGTCGCGCACGGGGAGCTGGGCGGGCCTAGCGCCCGTGGCAGAACTTGAACTTCTTCCCGCTCCCGCACGGGCACGGGTCGTTACGGCCCACGTTGTCGAAGTCCGCTCGGCCCGCAGCCGCCTTCGAGGCAGCAGGCGACATCCCGGCCGAGCCACGCCCGGAGGGGTCGCCGAGTGTCCCGGCGCGGCCAGGAGCCCCCGCTCTGGCCGATGCCCGGGAACTGCCGTTACCGCCGTTACCGCCGTTCGAGCTGGCGCTCACGGCTTCCTCGGGCGCGAAGACGACTTCTTCGCCCGGCGCGGGGCCGGTCGCGAAGGCCTGAGCGATGGCCTGCGACCCGAGCACGGGGCCCTCGGCAGATATGTAGTGGGCGCCGTCCAGCGCGGGTTCGGCCACCGCGCCCGGCGCCGGGGCGACCTGCACCTGGGCGTGCATGACGTACTTCACGTAATCGTCATCGATGCTCGCCATCAGCTGGCCGAACATCTCGTAGCCGTCCCGCTGCCACTCGACGAGCGGGTCACGCTGGCCCATAGCCCTCAGGTTGATGCCCTCGCGCAGGTAGTCCATCTCCGAGAGGTGCTCCCGCCAGCGCTGGTCGATCAGCTGGAGCATGACCTCACGCTCCATCTCGCGCATCGTGTCCTCGGGCTTGCCCCCTGGGGGGTAAGGCATGGACTGCTCGCGCTTTTCGTAGTACTCGATGGCGTCGCCCACGAGACGCTCGTACAGCTCGTCGGTGCTCGACAGCTCACGCAAGGCCTCCACGCCCTGAGTGATCGGGTAGTACACGCGAGCTTCGCTGAGCAGGCCGTCTAGGTCCCACTCCTCTTTGAAGTCCGAAGGGCAGTGCGCCCTGATCAGCGAGTCGATCGCCGAAGTAAGGATGTCCACCGTGCGCTGGCGCAGGTCCTCGCCCTCCATCACCTGGAGGCGGCGGGCGTAGATGACCTTGCGCTGCTCGTTCATCACCTCGTCGTACTTCAAGGTGTCCTTGCGGATCTCGGCGTTACGGGCCTCCACGTTGTGTTGGGCGCGTTCGATCGCTCGCGTGACCATGCGGTTTTCGATCGGCACGTCCTCGGGGAAGCGCCCCATCGCCCACTGCATGAGGCCCTGCGCGAACAGCCGCATGAGCTCGTCTTCGAGCGAGAGGTAGAAGCGGCTCTCGCCGGGGTCGCCCTGGCGGCCCGAGCGGCCGCGCAACTGGTCGTCGACCCGGCGGGCCTCGTGGCGCTCGGAACCGACCACGTAGAGGCCGCCGAGCTCCCGCACGGCGTCACCCTCGGCAGCGCACTCCTCCTTGAACTTGGCCAATAGCTCGGCATAGCGCGCCGCGCCCTCCTCGCTCGCCGGGTCGAGGCCGAGGGAAGCAACCTCCTCCTTGGCCAGGCCCTCGGGGTTGCCCCCGAGGAGGATGTCGACGCCACGGCCGGCCATGTTGGTCGCGACGGTGACCGAGTGCAGGCGGCCGGCCTGGGCGATGATCGTCGCCTCACGAGCGTGGTTTTTGGCGTTGAGGACCTGGTGAGGGATGCCGCGCCGCTGGAACATCTTGGACAGGACCTCGGACTTCTCGACCGAGGCGGTGCCCACGAGGACGGGCTGGCCCTTCTCGTAACGCTCGGCGACGTCGTCTACGACCGACGTGAACTTGCCCTTCTCGGTGCGGTAGATGAGGTCCGAGTAGTCCTTCCTCACCATGGGCAGGTTGGTCGGGATCGGCACCACCTGCACCTTGTATGTGTCGAGGAACTCCTGGGACTCGGAGACGGCGGTGCCGGTCATGCCGGCGAGCTTGTCGTAGAGGCGGAAGTAATTCTGGAGGGTTACCGTCGCCCAGGTGTGGTTTTCCTCCTTGATCGGCACCCGCTCCTTGGCCTCGACTGCCTGGTGGAGGCCGTCGGACCAGCGCCTCCCCTCCAAGATGCGGCCGGTGAACTCGTCGACGATCTTCACCTCGCCGTCCGCGACCAGGTAGTCCTTGTCCCTCTTGTAGAGCTCCTTGGCCCGCAGCGCCTGGGTGAGCTGGTGCACGAGGTTGGCCGTGGCGAGGTCGTAGAGGTTGTCGATGCCGAGCAGGCGCTCCACCTTTTCGATGCCGGAGTCGGTGGGGGCGACGGTGCGCTTCTCCTCGTCGACTTCGTAGTCCTCGTCGCGCACGAGGCTGCGGGCCACGCCGGCGAACTGGTAGTAGAGCCGGGCGTACTCGGTCGAGGGGCCGGAAATGATGAGCGGGGTCCGGGCTTCGTCGATCAGGATCGAGTCCACCTCGTCGACGATGGCGTAGTGGTGGCCCCGCTGGACCATGTGGTCCAGGCTCCGCGCCATGTTGTCGCGCAGGTAATCGAAGCCGAACTCGGTGTTGGTGCCGTAGGTGACGTCACAGTCGTAGGCCTGCTTTTTGTCGTCCCACTCGGACATCTCGGGCGACACCCGCCCGACGGAAAGCCCGAGGGACCTGTGGATGGCGCCCATCCAGTCAGCGTCGCGTCCAGCCAGGTAGTCGTTGACCGTGACCACGTGGACGCCCTTTCCCTCCAGGGCGTTCAAGTACACCGGCAGGGTAGAGACGAGCGTCTTGCCCTCGCCGGTCTTCATCTCGGCGATCCAGCCGAAGTGGAGCGCCGCGCCACCCATCAGCTGCACATCGAAGTGGCGCTGGCCGATCGTGCGTTTGGCTGCCTCCCGCACGACGGCGAACGCCTCCACGAGCAGGTCGTTGAGCTCCTCGCCGTTGGCCAGGCGCTCTTTGAACTCGACGGTCTTGCCCGCCAGCCCCTCGTCGGAAAGCGCCTCGAACTCGGGCTCCAGGGCGTTTATGTCCGGGACGAGGGACGCGAGGGCACGCAGCTTCTTGCCCTCGCCGATCCGCAGGAACTTGGTCAGCACGCTCATTGCGCTGTCCAAGCTACCCTACTCCGGGCCGCCCGGCCCTAGCAGGCGGTTGCGCCAAGCCCAGGTCACCGCTTCCATGCGCGAGTGCAGGTGGAGCTTCTCCAAGACGTTGCGGATGTGGTTCTTCACCGTGTTCTCGGAGATGAACAGCTGAGCGGCGATCTGCTTGTTGGTCTTGGACTGCGCGACCAGGGAGAGCACCTCCAGCTCGCGCCGTGTGAGGCCGGGGTGAGGCGCTTCCCCCGGCGCCGGCCGGCGCGCCGCTAGCTCGCGGAGCAGGCCAAGGTCCAGGGCGACGACGTCTGGTTGGAGCTCGCGGGCCTTCGTGAGGGCCTCCTCTCCGGCACCCGCCTGGCCGGCCACTTCGATGGCGGCGCTGGCTGCCAGTGCGCCGGCCAGCACCTCGCGCCAGCTTTCCTCGCCGGCGAGGAGCACGCGCAGCACCCGGCCCGATGGCGCGCCCCGCCCCGGGCCGCCGCCCCAGCCCGCCCCTTCTGCCGAGCGCCCGCCGTGCCGGCCCAAATCAGCTCACCGAGCGGCGCCCGGACCCGACCGTCCCACCCTTTCGAACCTACCCACACGGCGGCGCTACCTGGTCACACGGGCGGACAGGGCGGGCGGACAGGGCGGGCGGACAGGGCGGGCGGACAGGGCGGGCGGACAGGGCGGGCGGACAGGGCGGGCAGGCCACAGGTAGCCACGCACTGCGCTGGGTGCGCCGTGCGGCTAGTGGTGCTCCCGAGGCCCCGGTGGCTGACCTGGTCTTTGACCCCACACTCGCCTGCTGTGGCGATCGGCGGGCCGCGGCGGCGGCACAACAACGTGTACCCAACACCGCGCTCACCCCGCTTGCTGCCATCTCCCCCCGGGTGCCGCGGGCCGGCTCGCGGGAGGGCAGGGCTTACTCCTAAGCCGCACCATGCTCAGCAACCAAAGGTTGCCTTACGTGGGTCGCTTCGCCTGCGGCTGGCGTCGACTTGCAACCACAGACCCACCGGGCCCGGGCCCCACCCTAGTACCAGGCCGGTGCCCGGTCGGGGCCACCGGCACCCCCGGCCGGCTCGGTGGGCGCCGCTAGGCGCCGGCCGGCTCGGTGGGCGCCGCTAGGCGCCGGCCGGCTCCGCCGTCCCGCTGAGCAGCCGCTTCATCCTCATCAATGTGTCGATCGGGCCCGGGTCCACCCCGGCGAAGGCGGCCATCCACAGTGAGACGTAGTCCCCGAAGTAGGTCAGGTCGAACAGCTGGGCCAGGTCCCCTTCACCCTGGGCGCGCACCTCGACCACGCCGGCCACGTAGGGCTTGGCCAGCTCGGCCGTGATCTCGAACCGCCTGCCCACCTGGGGGTGCTCACCGTCGTGCCGCAGGGCCACGAGGGTCAGCAGGCGTCCCAGTTCGGCCGAGGCCTCCGCCCAGCCGCACACCTCGTTGTGGCAAAGCTCGGGCTGGGAGCTCATGAAGGCCAGTCGCTTGGCGTTCTCGTTGACCTGGCACCGCCAGCGCAGTGCGGCCACCGTCCCGAGCACCCCGCCCCCGTGCAGGAGGGGTACGGACGAGCCGATGGTACGGGCCACGTCTGCCGCGGCCGACGCTTCTCCGCCGCCTACCAGCTCGTCCCGGCGCCACTTGAGCTGCTCCACCGCCCGCTCCAGCTGCACGTCGACCCCCGGGAGCAGGCCCACCCGCCACAGCATCACGACAAGAGGCACAGCCATGCCGCCGAACGCCGCCCTGGGCCAGGCGACGTCGGGTACCCCTACCACCGGGGCCTGCCAGGCCTCGGCCAGACGGCCGAGCTCACCACCGCCCGTGACCACCACCACCCTCGCCCCGGCCAGGGCGGCATCGGTGGCGGCTTCGATCGTCTCCTCCGTGTTGCCCGAGCCCGACACGGCGAAGACCAGCGATGACTCGTCCACCGAGTGCGGGCACTCATAGTGCTTGACCACTGTCACGGGCACCGGCGACAGAGGCGAGGCAACGGCTTGGAGCACGTCACCGGCTATGCCGCTGCCTCCCATGCCGATCACCACGACGTTGCTGACCTCTTCCCGTTGGGGCAGGCCCGGGACCGAAAGGGCGGCCTTGTAGGACTGCTCCACCTGCTCGGGGAACCCGGCGGCGAGCTCGAACATGCCATCTGTGTCAATGAGCGGCACTCAGGGCTCCTGTCCCTCGGTGACTTCGAAGTTCGGTCGCACCCCGTCCGCCGCTGCCTTGGCCATCAGCCGGTCGTGCTCTGCGGGGCCCACCTGCTCGGCGTCCTCGACGAGCATGTCGGGTATGCCGTCGTCGACTCTGTAGCGGCGCTTCAGACGCGGGTTGTACAGGCTGTCCTCGTCCGCGAAGTACAGCAGCGGGCCCTTGTCCTGGGGACAGGCCAGGACCGCCAGGAGCATGGGGTCCAGCACGCGGCTCAGCCTCCCTGCCGGATGAGCGCCAGGAGCTCGGCCGTGCGGCTGTCGCAGGCGCCACGGTCGGCCGCCTCCACGTTGAGCCTGACGAGCGGCTCCGTGTTGGACGGGCGCACGTTGAACCACCAGTCCCCAAAATCGACGGTGAGGCCGTCCATGCGGGACTGGGAGGCTTCGGGGTGCTCCCGTTCGAAGCGCTCGGCGATCGCATCTACCACCGCCCCGGGGCTTTCGACCTCGGTGTTGAGCTCTCCCGACATGGCGTACCGGTCGAAGGGCTTGCGCAGTTCGGACAGGGGCAGGTCGCTGCGGGAGAGCACCTCCAGCACGACCAGGGCGGCGATGCTCCCCGAATCGGCCCGGTAGTTGTCCCGGAAGTAGTAATGGCCCGAGTGCTCGCCCCCGAACACAGCGCCCGTCTCGGCCATTATCCCCTTGATGAAGGAGTGGCCCACCCGGGTGACCACCGGTGTGCCCCCGTTCTCCCGCACCACCTCGGGGACAGCCTTGGAGCAGATCAGGTTGTGCAGAG
>JAJZYO010000121.1 GCA_021798075.1 Actinomycetes bacterium | reverse complement strand
GCCGACCAGGGCTGCGGCGATCCTTTCGGCCATCGCCCCCGGCCCCGGCGGATCGACCTCGAAAGTGACGGGCGTGCCGGTGACATAGGGCGCGTAGATGGACGCGCAGGCCATCGCGTCGTCCAACGTGGCGTCGCGCACCAGGAGACCAGCTAGGGCCATGTCCGAGATAGTAGCTAATCTGTCCCCTATAGTGGAACGCCAGTGCAGACCGCCTTGGGCTCTTCGTTGGCATCGGTGCTGCGCGGGGCCAGGCGGGAACGAGGTTGGTCCGTCCAGGACCTGGCCGAGCGCGCTCAGGTATCGCGTTCCATGGTCTCCAAGGTGGAGCGGGAGGAGGCCCAACCGACGGCAGCCCTACTCGGCCGGCTGTCGGGCGCTCTCGGGATGACCCTCACCGAGCTAGTGGCACGCGCCGAGGGCGACGAGCGGCGCCTGGCCCGGCGAGCCGACCAACCGGTATGGGTAGACCCCGCCACTGGCTACCGCCGCCGGGCCGTGTCGCCACCCGCCGGCGCGGCAACCCAACTGGTCGAAGTCGAGCTACCCCCTGGGGCGCGGGTCCCCTACCCGGCCGACAGCTACCGCTTCGTGGAGCACCAGATCTGGGCGATAGACGGGACCCTGTCCTTCGTAGAAGGCGGTGCTGAGCATACCCTCCGGCCCGGCGACTGCCTTCAACTCGGGGCGCCCACGGACTGCGAGTATGTGAACCGAGGCAACGAACCCTGCCACTACCTCGTCGTAGTCACCCGAAGGAGCGCCTAACTACAATATTCCAGCGGACAGGGCAAAAATCTCAACCTTGAGGATGACCTCGAAGATCCCTCTCTCGACCGATGCGCTTCGAGCAGAAATTGGACGATCATGGTGAGGACGGCTTGACCGTCGGCGCAACGTCAAACGGAGGTCACGAATGATCGAGGTCCGGAACCTCACCAAACGTTACGGGAGCACGCTCGCGGTTGACAATTTGTCCTTCGATGTGCACCCGGGCCGGGTAACTGGTTTCCTCGGGCCTAACGGGGCCGGAAAGACGACGACCATGCGGTCAATGCTCGGGCTGGACCGGCCCGACGGAGGTTCGGTGAAGGTGGACGGCCGCTCTTATGTTGACTTGCCTGCGCCGCTCCGAGAAGTCGGGGCCCTACTCGATGCAAAGGCTCTACATGGAGGCCGGCGCGCCTACTTCCACCTCCTTTGCCTCGCGCAGAGCAATGGGATCCCAGCTCGGCGCGTCGATGAGGTGCTCGAAGTGGTCGGCCTCACAGGCGTAGCAAAGCGCCGGGCCGGCGGCTTTTCGCTCGGCATGGGTCAACGACTTGGCATTGCCGCTGCCCTGCTCGGCGACCCGAAGGTCTTGATGTTTGATGAGCCGGTAAACGGGCTCGACCCCGAAGGCATTCGCTGGATAAGGACGATAATCCGAGCACTCGCGGCCCAGGGCCGGACCGTGTTCGTGTCCAGCCACCTTATGAGCGAAATGGCCCTGACCGCGGACCATCTAATTGTCATCGGCAAGGGACGCCTGATCGCCGACGCCAGCGTCGAGGAACTCATAAAGGGAAGCTCCCGCCGATCGGTGATCGTCCGCACCCCTGATTCCAGCAAGCTCTGGCCACGTCTGGTTGCAGCAGGCGGGGAAGTTGAACACCAACCAGATGGCTCGCTCCTTGTGAGCGGCCTAGAGGCGCCCACAATTGGCGAGCTTGCTGCGCAATCCGCCACCGTTCTTCATGAGCTAACGCCCAAAGAGGCGTCACTGGAGGAGGCATTTATGGAACTTACGGAGGAAAGTGCCGAGTTCCACGCCGGCACAGGCGTGGCGGTAGGGGCCTGAGCGCTATGGACACTTTGTCGCTCCAAACACCCCAAGGCATGACCGCGCCAGCGCTCCCGCTAGAGAGACCTTCTACTTTCCCAGATGTCCTGCTCTCGGAGTGGACGAAGATCCGCACGCTCCGGTCAACCTTCTTCAGCCTAGCGGCGGCAGTGGTGATAGTGATCGGAATGGGGACTTTGATCTCCTACGAGTCCGGTCTCCACTACACGCCTGTGGGCTGGGACCCGACGACCATCAGCTTGAGCGCCCTCATAGTCGGCCAGCTCGCCATCGCTGTGCTCGGCGTCCTCAGCATCACGGGTGAGTACTCGACAGGTATGATCCGCACGACATTTGCGGCTGTACCTCGGCGTGGACGGCTCCTCGCCGCTAAAGCGTTGGTGTTCACGGGAGTCGCATTAGTCACTGGCGAGATCTTGTCGTGGGTGGCCTTCGCCCTCGGCCAAGCTGTCATGTCCGGGCACGCGCCCACTGCGAGCCTCGGCCAAGCGAACGTCGCCCGGGCGGTATCCGGGGCCGGGCTATACGTAGCTCTGATCGGGCTCATGGCTGTTGCCATCGGTACCCTCGTCCGCCACACGGCCGGCGCCATAGTAAGCGTGGTGGCGATCCTCTTCGTGCTCCCGGGCGTCCTCCAGGCATTGCCGAGCTCGTGGCGCAACCCGGTCGAGGAATACTGGCCGACCAATGCCGGCGCACAAATCATCAAAGTCACACAGGGAGTAGGCGTGCACGAATTGAGTGCGGGCTGGGGTTTCGGCGAGTTCGCGCTTTTCGTGGCCGTCCTTCTCGGGCTTGCCTACTGGCTGCTAAATCGGCGCGACGCCTGAGCCCTCCGACGATGACGACGACGACCGAGAGCACCGGCAGGGACCGGTGCTCTCGCGCGTCACCTGCCTTTGCTGATGGTCTGAGATAGCGTGGCAAACGTCGCCCCGAGCTCACCGTTGGCCGAGTTCCCCTTGAGGCCGGACAAGACGGCTTTTCCGGCCAAGCTCTGGCGCGTCTGCAAGTGGGCAATAGCGCTTCTTTTCTCGGCCATCATCCTTCTGACGACACTTGTCCCCCACGGCAGCCCGAAGGGTTTGGCCCTCGTCGCCGTCGGCGGCCTCGAGGTGCTCGGGCTCCTCCTGCTCCTTTGGCGCCCAAAGGGCCCAGTTGCCGTGGCCCTCGGAGAAGCCGTCATAGTCCTTCTGATCCTCGCCATACACCCCACGAGCCACAATGCCGCCTTTACCCTGGAGCTAGCTGCGATTTTCTCCCTCGTGATGCGCCGGCCGACCCGCCAAGCGCTGACTGTCGCTTTCGCAGCCTGGTTGGCCGTGGCATTGGCTCTAGTGGTGGCCGGTGGCGGGGTATTCGCACAACCGCTCTCTGACTTTGCCCTGGCGGCAGCAGCGACCGCAATGGCCCTCTATTTCCGTTCCCAACGTGCCCTTGTCGCCGCCGCGCAAGAGCGCGCCGCTCAGGCCGAACGCCTGCGCGAACGCGACGCCGCCCACGCGGTCGCCGAGGAACGCGCTCGCATCGCCCGAGAGCTGCATGACGTAGTGGCACACCACGTCAGCCTTCTCGTAGTCCAGGCCGGTGCCGTGCGGGAAACCGTGGGGCCCGAGCACCCGAGTCGCGAGGTCCTCGACTCGATGATCGCCGGCGGGAGGCAGGCAATGACAGAGCTGCGGGCCATGCTCGGGGCACTGCGCTCGCCCGACGTAGCGCCGCCCGTTGACACCGGGACCGTTCCCGTCCGCTCCGAAGCGCTCACGGTTCCTCTCGGCGTGTCGGCGCCGCGGTCCCCGCTCCCAAGTCTTGCCGACGTGAACGTGCTCGTCGACGGCGCCCGGGCCGCCGGCTTGCCCGTTACACTGCACCTCGCCGGCGACCTCGCCCGGCCGTCCCCCGCAGTGGCTCTTGCCGCGTACCGCATCACCCAGGAGGCCCTCACCAATGTCGTGAAGCACGCCCCAGGCGCAGACACGACTGTGGCGATCGAGTGCCGGCCGGACGGCGTGTCGCTCCACGTTCAAAACGGCAAAGGGCTCCTGCCGGTCACCACGGTGCCGGGGCAACAGGGGCACGGCTTGACGGGCATGCGCGAGCGCGCCGACCTCTGCCGCGGGCACGTCCAAGCCTGGCCGGCCGGCGAAGGGTTCGCCGTCGAGGCTTGGTTACCAACCCAATGAGCGGCCCACGGAATGAACCGGCCGCGGTGGCGCCGGGCAGACCAGCGGATGAGCAGCCCAGGCCTGGCCAACCCGGCCAGAGCGTCGCCGCCCCCGTCCGCGTCCTCATCGCCGACGACCAACCGCTCATGCGCCAAGGCTTCCGCCTTATCCTGAGCGCTCAACCGGACATGGAAGTTGTCGGGGAGGCCGCCGACGGCGCCCAGGCCCTGAAGCTCGTCGCAGAGACGCTACCCCATGTCGTCTTGATGGACATACGCATGCCTGGGCTCGATGGGATTGAGGCCACCCGGCAGATCGCAAGCGCGAGAGTGCTCATACTCACGACGTTCGGGCACGACGAGTACGTGGTCGAGGCGTTGCGGGCGGGCGCCAGCGGCTTCATACTGAAAGACGCCACACCCGAAGAACTCGTGCACGCCGTGCGCGTGGTTGCCTCCGGCGAGAGCCTGCTTGCTCCCGCCGTCACGACTACGCTGCTAGCGCGCGTGCTCCCCAACCTCTCGGCCACGCCGGTACCCGGCGGCGTCGAGCGGCAAAGGTGCCTTTCGGAGCTGACTGACCGAGAAGTCGAAGTCCTCCGCTTGGTTGCGACTGGGAGGAGCAACGCAGAGATCGCCGGCGTCCTCTTCGTGTCCGAAGCAACCGTGAAAACCCATGTTTCTCACATCCTCGCCAAATTGGGACTGCGGGACCGCGTCCAGGCGGTAGTGACCGCGTTCGAGGAGGGCCTCGTAGGGCCCGGTTCAGCGAGCCCCTAGCCGGTCCGGCGGACCGGCGCCGGCGCGAACAAGCCGTCGCTCTTCCTCGACGCCCCTAGTATCTACCTCGTGGGCAAACACTTTGCGGCATTCGCCGATCCGAGCCGGAGGCTGAACGACAAGTGACAGGCCTTCCGGCAGCAGATGACATGTTGGGATCGGTGGACCACGTCGTCCTCTTGATGCTGGAAAACCGCTCCTTCGACCACATGCTCGGCTTTCTGTACGCAAAAGAGGGCAACAGGAGCCCGTCGGGTGACCCCTTCGAAGGTTTGACGGGTAACGAGACCAACCCGGGCCCCGAAGGTAGGCCTTTAAGGGTGTCGGCAGCCAGCATGACCAGGCCCAACTTGTACTACCTCCCTGGCTCCGACCCGGGTGAAGGGTACACGGCCACAAATGTGCAGCTTTTCGGCAACCAGCAAGGGTTGGGCACGCCCACCAACGACGGCTTCGTCGCCGACTACGCCTACACCCTGGATTGGGAGTCCGGCGACCCAAGTTGGTCCGTGCTGCCCGGCACCGCACCTGAGGACATAATGGTGATGTTCACCCCCGAGATGCTGCCCATCCTGTCAGGTCTCGCCAAGGGCTTTGCGGTGTGCGACCACTGGTTTGCCTCGGTACCCACCGAGACGTTACCCAACCGGGCTTTCGCCTGTGCCGCCACCAGCCAAGGGCACATGGACGACAAGACCAAGACCTTCACCGTGCCGAGTATATTTGGGCTCCTGTCCTCCGAAGCGGTGAGCTGGGCCGCCTACGGCTATGACAACGAGCCCCTCGTCCGCTTCAGCTTCCCCGATGTCACCAATGCGCCAGAAAACCACTTCGGCCTCTTCGCCGACTTCCAGGCGGCGGCGGCCAGCGGGCAATTGCCGGCCTTTTGCTTCCTAGAGCCGAGCTGGGGTGCCGATGGGAACAGCCAGCACCCCAATTACGACGTTGCCCTTGGGGAAAAGTTCATCTACGACGTCTACAGGGCCCTCCGAGATGGGCCCGACTGGTCCAAGACGTTGCTCGTCATCACCTACGACGAGCATGGCGGTTGTTATGACCACGTCCCGCCACCCTATGGTGCGGTCCCACCTGACAACAGCATCGGCGAGTACGGCTTCGATTTCAGGCGCTTCGGCGTACGGGTACCAGCCGTCATCGTATCACCGCTGATCGAGGCAGGGACCGTGTTCCGCGTGCCACCTGCCAGCATGCCGCTCGATCACACATCGGTCCTGAAAACCGTCGAACGTCGCTGGTCCCTTCCGCCCCTAACCGCTCGCGACGCTGCAGCCCCCGACTTCGGCGGCGTCCTCACCCTGGCGGCGCCCCGCACCGATGACCCGCTCGCCGGCACCGAGCCGCCGCCGGCGTCCCCACCCAGCCCTTCATCCCAGCTCCCATCACACCTGCTCCGGGTCTATGCCGAGCTGGCGTCATACCTCCCGGGCGCGGGTCCGGGCGTTGCCGGCGCCGTTGCGGGCGGCGCCGTTGCGGGCGGCGCCGGCTCGGGCGGCGCGGGCGGCGCTGGCGTCATGCCGGCGCTGCACACGAGTGCCGACTACGTCAACTACATCCGAGCGAAAACGGCAGCGTGGCACGCTGCACGGGGTGACCGCTAAGCGCCGCGACCGCCGGCGCACCTCGCCCGCCGGCGCACCTCGCCCGCCGGCGCACCTCGCCCGCCGGCGCACCTCGCCCGCCGGCGCACCTCGCCCGCCGGCGCACCTCGCCCGCCGGCGCCAATGGCG
>JAJZYO010000120.1 GCA_021798075.1 Actinomycetes bacterium | reverse complement strand
GGCCGGCTGTCGGGCGGGCGGTTCACCGAGTCCCTCGCCGGGATCGTGATCGCCCAGTCGTTCGTGGCTTCGCCTTTTTTGGTCGTGGCGGCCCGCTCGGCGTTCCGGGCGGTGGACCCGAACCTCCTGGAAGTGGCCGCCACCGCCGGCCTGGGGCCTCTCGCTCGTTTCGGCCGCGTCGCGCTGCCCCTGGCCGCCGGCGGCATCCGAGCGGGGCTCCTGCTCACCTGGCTACGGGCGTTCGGCGAGTACGGAGCCACCGTGATGCTCTCCTACCACCCGTACTCCCTGCCTGTCTTCACCTACGTGCAGTTCTCGGCCATAGGGCTCCCCGCCACCCAAGCACCGGCGCTGCTCGCGCTCGGCCTGGCTGCGGGGGTAGTCGCCCTGTCTCGCCTGCCGGTCCCACGAGTTGGCCACCCTCGTCGCCACGTCCCAGGGGAAATGGTCGGCGCCGCGGCACCACCTGCGCACGACCGCCCCCGGGGACCAGTCCCGGTGGGCTTCGAGCTGTCCATTCGGGCGGGAGAGTTCTGGCTCCAGCTGGACCACCAGGCGTCCAGCCACCGCTTGGCCGTCCTCGGGCCTTCGGGAGCCGGCAAGTCGCTCACGATGCACGCTTTGGCCGGCCTCGCCCCGGGGCGGGTGAGCTTCGCCGGCCGCCCGGTCGGCCACCTGCCACCCGAACAGCGGCACGTCGGCTACGTCCCCCAGGGCGCCGGCCTGATGCCGCACCTCGACGCTTGGTCCAATGCCACCTTCGGCCCCAGAGCCGACCCCCGGGCGGCAGCGTACTGGCTGGCAGCACTCGGCATCTCGGACTTGGCCGGCCGGCGGCCGGCGCAGATGTCGGGGGGCCAGCGCCAGCGCGTCAACCTGGCCCGGGCTTTTTCTTGCCACGCCGATGTCGTGCTCCTGGACGAGCCCTTCACGGGGCTCGACGCCCCGGCCCGCGCGGAACTGCTCCGCCAGCTGCGCGCGCTGCAGAGGGAAGCCGGGCTGTCGAGCGTCCTCGTCACCCACGACTTCTCCGAGGCAGCCCTGCTCGCCGACGAGGTAGTCGTCGTCGCAGGCGGGCGGGCGCTCCAGGCAGGTGCGTTGCCCGAAGTCTTCCGCCGCCCCGCATCGCCCGAGGTGGCCCGCATCCTCGGCCTCGCCAACGTCTTTGCCGGCGTCGCCGCCTCCCCCACCTCGGTTGCGACCGGGCCCCTCGTGGTCGCCACTGCACGCCACAGCGTCCCCACCGGCCTGCCGCTCAGCTGGTGCGTTCGCCCCGAGCACATTTCGCTCGTGGCCACCGAGGGCGATGCTGCCCAACCCGCCCGCATCGTGGACGTGGCCGAACTGGGCCATCGTGCTCTGGCCACACTTGCCCTCGCGGGCGGCAAGACCCTGCAGGCCGAGCTCGACGGGCCGGCGTGGCCCCCTCCTGGCTCCACTTGTTGGGCCCGCATCCCGCCCGATGCGGTGCTCGTGTGGCCGGCCGGCGCCCCATGACGCGGGCGTAACGGCCTTCCCCGCCCGGCCGCCTTTACTCCCCGCCTACTCCCCGCCGGCGCCGGCCGGGAGCTCCACCGTGACGTTGGTCGCCTTCACCGAGGCAACGGCGCTCACCCCGGGGGCCAGGCCGAGCTCGTCAGCGGCTTCCCGGCTCATGAGCGACACCAGCCGGAACGGGCCCGCCTGCAGCTCCACCTGGGCCATCACGGCGTCCTTGGTCACGTTGGTGACAATGCCGGCAAAGCGGTTACGGGCCGAGTGGCGGCCGGTGGGCCCGACCCCGGCCGCGTGGGCCCGACCGAGCTCGCGCGACAGCGCTGCGAGCGACCGGGCGTCGACGAACCGCCGGCCGCCAGCGTCGCGCCTCGCCACGAGCTTGCCCGAGTCCGCCCACCGCCGGACGGTGTCGGCGCTCACACCGAGCAGCTGCGCGGCTTCGGGCACGCGGAAGCCGGGCTCGCCAGTCACGGCCGGCGGGCGGAGCGGTAGCGCCTGATCAGCGCATTGGTCGAGCTGTCGTGCGTGAGCGCCGGCGCGCCCTCCGAGGTCAGCTCGGGGACGATCCGCAGCGCCAGGGTCTTGCCCAGTTCGACTCCCCACTGGTCGAAGCTGTTGATGCCCCAGATCACGCCCTGGGTGAAGACTTTGTGCTCGTAAAGGGCCACCAGTTCGCCAAGGACGCGCGGTGACAGCTCAGGGGCGAGGATCGTGTTGGTGGGCCGGTTGCCCGGGAAGCTGCGGTGGGGGACCAGGCGCTCGGGCATGCCCTCGGCGCGAGCCTCCTCGAGCGTCTTGCCGAAGGCAAGTGCCTCGGTCTGGGCAAAGAAGTTGGCCATCAGGAGGTCGTGGTGCTCGCCCACCCGATGGGCTGGTCGCAAAAACCCGATGAAGTCCGCCGGCACGAGCCGCGTCCCCTGGTGGAGGAGCTGGTAGTAGGCGTGCTGGCCATTGGTCCCAGGTGTACCCCAGACGACCGGGCCCGTCGACAGCTCCACGCCCTGGCCGTCCAAGGTGACGGACTTGCCGTTGCTCTCCATGTCCAACTGCTGCAAGTAAGCGGGGAACTTCGACAGGTAATGGTTGTAGGGCAGCACCGCATGGGTCTCTGCACCGAAGAAGTCGTTGTACCAGATGCCGATCAGCCCGAGCAGCGCGGGCAGGTTGCGCTCGTAAGGCGCTTCCCGGAAGTGCTCGTCGAGCGCGCGGAAACCCCCCAGCATCTCCCTGAAGGGCTGCGGTCCGACCGAGACCATGAGCGAGAGCCCTATGGCCGAATCGTACGAGTAGCGGCCACCTACCCAATCCCAGAACTCGAACATGTTGTGGGTGTCGATACCGAACTTGGCCACCTCAGCGGCGTTGGTCGACACCGCCACGAAATGGTTGCGCACGGCTGCCGGGTCGCCCAGGCTGGACAGGAGCCACTCGCGAGCGGTCGTGGCGTTGCCGATCGTCTCCAGGGTCGTAAAGGTCTTCGAGCTCACGATGAAAAGGGTCTCGGCCGGGTCCGCCCGCGCCGTCGCCTCCCAGATGTCCGACCCATCGACGTTGGAGACAAACCCGAGAGAAAGGGAGCGGTCCGAGTACGGGAGCAGGGCCTCGTAGGCCATCGCCGGCCCGAGGTCGGAACCACCGATGCCGATGTTTATGACGTGCTTTATCGGCTGGCCGGTGAAACCACGCCAGGCGCCGTTCCGCACGTCTTCGGCGAAGCTGGCCATCTTTTCGAGCACCTTGTGGACCTCGGGGACGACATCGCGGCCACCCTCCTCGATGGTCACGCCCGCCGGGGCCCGGAGTGCTACATGGAGCACGGCCCGGTCCTCGGTCGTGTTTATGTGCTCGCCGGAGAACATCGCTTCGGTGCGCTCTCGAAGGCCGGCGCGCTGTGCCGCGGCCACGAGGAGCCGGATGGTCTCGGCTGTCAGACGGTTCTTCGAGTAGTCGAGCACGAGGTCCGCCGCCTCGACCGTCATATCCTCGGCCCGGCGTGGGTCGTCGGCGAACAGTTCACGAAGGGACGTCTTGCGGACCTTGTGGAAGTGGTCCTGCAGGGCTTTCCACTCCGCCGTCCCGGTGATGCGCACTGGCTTCAGCTCCATGCTCGCAGTCTGGCACCACTAGGGTCGGGGTCGTGCCAATCGAGGGAACGGTCGGGCGTGCAGTGCTCTTCGACATCGACGGGACACTGGTCAACGCCGGACCGCTAGGCGCGGAGGTCTTCGACCGGGCCGTCGAGGCCGTCTTGGGCCAGCTCCCCGCCGCGAGGGTCTTCATGAGCGGCAAAACCGACCCGCTCATCGTGAGGGAGTACCTGCAAGCCCTGGGCCTCGGCGGCGCTCTCCTGCCCCGCGTGCTCGCCAGGCTGGAGCACGAAATGGCGGCGGCCGCTTCCAACCTGCCCGAGTCCGGGCACGCCCTTCCAGGCGTAACCGAGCTGCTCGAGACGTTGGCCGACGACGAGCGTCTCCACCTGTCGGTCCTGACCGGCAACATCGCGCCCAACGCGGCGATCAAGCTCGGTGCGTTCGGCCTCGACAAGTGGCTCGACTTGGAGACCGGCGCCTACGGGAGCGACAACGAGGACCGGGCCCAGCTGGTCCGCGTAGCGCTCGACCGCTTGGCGGCGCTCCGGGGCGTCCACCTCGTGCCCGGCCAGGCATGGGTGGTCGGGGACACGCCGCGCGACTACGAGGCGGCCCGAGCCGCCGGCGCCCACAGCGTGCTCGTGGCCACGGGTCGCTTCACCGTGACAGAGCTCGAACAGCTCGGGGCCGACGCCGTCCTGGCCGACCTCACCCGCACCGACACCGTGGTCGAACTGCTCACGGCCGACCTCTGAGCCGAGCTTTGCGAGGGTGTTTGTATCGTTGGAGGCGTTATGGCGATGCCGCCCTCGAGGTCGTCTAGCCGCCGCTCCGGCGTTCCGCGGTGGCTGGTCCTACCTTTCCTCCTGACGATAATCGCGCTGCTGGCGGACGCTTCGGTGCACGCCCGTTCCCCCAAGCTGCAAGCAGCTCTCTCCAACAGCGCTTGGGTCAACAAGGTCCTGCCCTACATCGTGAACTCGACCGCAGAGGGCCGGGAAATCTCTCAGCTCTCCTCCGCGGCGCTCCCAGCTGGAGCAGGTGCCGCTTCGAAGCAGCTGGACAATGTGGCCAACGCTACCGCTTCGACCTACCGCTCGGTGGCGGCGGCCGACCCTTCCGGCCAGGTCGCGGCGGCTGCCGGGCTGCTCCAGGCTTGCCTCGACGCTCGCAGGCAAGGCGCCGCCGAGATGGCCTCCGCCGTCCGGGCCCTGCTCCGGGGTGAGGCAGCCAACGCCGCCGTGGCACAGATGTCCACAGCTGTCGCCGACTTCGAGGTGGGAGACAATGCCTACCGCATGTTCGCGGCCGCCATGCCGAAGCTCGGTGCCAGCCTGCCCGCTTCACGCTGGGTGAACAGAGGCTCCTACCAGCCCTCGGCCCTTCTTTCCTTCGCCGACCGGCTGCTGGCGGCTCGGCCCAAAGCCCCGAGCCAGCCGCTCGCCCTGGACGCCGTCTCGACCACGCCGGCCATGCTCAGCCTGCAGGGCAAGGTCGAGATCCTCTCGCCGGCGAGCAGTCTCTCGGTGACCGCGGTGGTTGCCGACACGGGGCCGGCGCCGCTCCAAGGGGTACGGGTGACGGCGGCGGTCGCCCCGGCCCGAAGTTCCTCTGCTCAACAGGTGTCCGCCACGGTCGACCTCGCCCCCGGCCAGGCCACAGCCGTCACCGTCCATGGGCTGCAGCCACCCCTGTCCACTCCGGCGACCTTGACTGTTTCGGCGAGCGCTCCTCGGACAACTGGGCAAAGCGTCTCGAAGCAGCTCGAGGTGGAGCTGCCCGGGCCCAATTTCAAGGGCGCGCCGGCTACTACCACGACAGCGCCCAGTGCTACGACCTCCACCCCCGCGGCGACCACGACCACGGCGCCCAGTGCTACGACCTCCACCCCCGCGGCGACCACGACCACGGCGCCCAGTGCTACGACGACTTCGGCCAGCCCCGCAGCAGCCACGACGACTCTGCCCGCGACCACCACGACCAGCGCCCTCACGGCGACCGCCAGCACCACGTGACGGACGACCGTCAGCACCACATGACGACCGCTTGGGTGCTCCGGGGGGGTGGGAGCCTGGGCGCGGTACAGGTCGGCATGGCCCGCGCCCTCCTAGAAGCCGGCCACCACCCCGACATGCTCTATGGGACCTCGGCGGGGGCGTTCAACGCCGTCTGGTTGGCGTACGACCCGAGCCTCGAAGGCCTCGGCCCGCTTGCCGCTCTTTGGAAGGCGCTCCATCGGCGCGTGGTGTTCCCGTTCAGGCCTTGGACGGTCCTGTCCGGTCTGGCCGGCATCTCGGACCACACGGTGAGCCCGCGAGCCTTCGCCCGGTGGATCCGTTCCGCCACCCCGTTGCGCAAGCTGGAAGACGGGGTGCTCCCCGTCGCTTTGATGACGACCGACATCCAGACCGGCGAGGAGGTGCTGCTACGACGCGGGCCCACCGTCCCGGCCCTGCTCGCCTCCTCGGCCATCCCGGGCATCTTCCCCCCCGTCCGGGTCGGGGAACGCTGGCTGATGGACGGTGGGGTCGTCACAGACACACCTATCGGGCACGCTGTGCATGCGGGAGCTACGCGTGTGTGGGTCCTCCCCTGCTGGCCGGACAACAGACTGTCGCTCGCCCGTCCCCGCAGCGCGTTCGGGGCCGTTCTCAACTCTTCCACGATCATGGTTTCCCGCCACAGCGCCGAGATGGTGGCGAAGTGGTCCGGCAGCTGTGAGATCTTCCTCGTCGAGGCACCTCTCCTCGCCGGCGTCTCCGCCTTCGACTTCGACCACACCCAAGAGCTCTTGGACGCCGGCTACAACACGTGTGCGCGTTGGCTAGAGCACGCCCTACCCGTCGGGTGAGTGCCAGCCGGGCTTGCGCACTAGTTTGAAGCCCCAGGTACCAGGGTAAAGATGGGAGTGCCGCATGTCTACGTGGGACCCCGCCGGCGGCGCCGAC
>JAJZYO010000119.1 GCA_021798075.1 Actinomycetes bacterium | reverse complement strand
ACGAGCCTTCTTCCCATCAGCCGCCGTCACACCCGCCTCCGCCGCCATACCCTCCGCCGCCATACCCTCCGCCGCCATACCCTCCGCCGCCATACCCTCCGCCGCCATACCCTCCGCCGCCATACCCTCCGCCGCCGTAGCCTCCACCGCCGGGACCGCCCGTGCCTGAGCCACTCGCCGGAGGCCATCCACTCGTGCCGCCTTCGGCTGCCTCCCGCCCCGCGGGACCCGCAGAAGAAACGTTCTCGGTGCCGGCGTACCCGCGCCCAGCGGTATGCCACCCAGGGGAAACCGGCTCGCCGGCGACTGAGGTGGTTGGTGTCCCCGGCACCCTAGTGGCGCCTTCTTCCTGGTCAGGCCAACTCGGACCCGTCGGGGCCACTCCAGCGGGGTCGGGGACGGCCGGGCCTGCGGGGAAGCGCGGCATAGGGGCGTCGGCCGCAGACCTACCGCCGCTCGCCGGTGGTCCAATTGGGTAGTCGGGCGTCCCAGGTGACGAGGTACCGGCTGCAGTTGGCACAGCACCGGTAGGCTTGCCCTTTTGCGTGCTCCCCTGGCTGGGCCAGGGTGCTCGGTCGCTCATATCTGCCTCCGCTTACCTGCCGAGGGGCGTACGTCTATCTTTCGATCCTTCAGTCAACGCCCTTTACCTGTGAGCGCCCTGAGCCCGCCCTAAGGCTTCGTCTACAACTCCGGTTGGCAAGCCTACAGAGCCTCTGGCGGATCGTGGTGTTCGTGTGCCGCGCAAAAACGTTCGGCCGGAGACCGCGTGAGCCTCTCGTCACCTACCGGCCCGCCGCAGGCCTCGCAGCGGCCGTAGGTGCCCTTGTCGAGCTTCGCGAGGGCGGCGTCCACGTCATCGAGGTCCCGCCGAATGGCAGCGAGCAGCGGGTGCTCGCCGCCCGCATCACCTTGCAGCGTCTCCATCGTCACCAGGCTTACCCGAAAGGCGGGCGCTGTAGTGGTCACCGCTGCTGTCCAGGGTGTCAACAAGCTATCGAGCTCGCCCCCCCGCCACATCGGCGGCCCTGGCCTCGCGGCTCAGCCGTCGAGCCGTCGCAGGTCTAGCCGTCGAGCCCTTGGCCGTCAGGTGCTGAGCTGCCGGGCCCGCTGCGGGTCGACCGCTGGCGCGAGCGCACCGCTATTGGCGGTAACCCTCGACGACGTTTTTCGGCCTCACCGCTGCGGCATCGGGGTCCTGGCCAGCCGCCCGCCGGGCGCGCCGCTGGCGAAGCAAGTCCCAGCACTGGTCGAGCGTCTCTTCGATGCGGTGGAGCTTGTCCTGCTCCTCGGCGGACAGCTCCGAGCCATCGTGGGACCGCTCTAGTGTGTGCTCCTGCTGCATGAGCTTGTGGATCTCGCCCACGATTTCTGCGTCTTGCATCACGCCTCCTCTTGCTCGGCGCCGGCAAGGCCCCAAGGTACACCGTAACTGTTCAGTCGGTAGCGCGCGCGGAGCGCGCGGCCATTCACCACTGAACGCGCGCGGTCGGTCGTGCTTGCTATGTGGCTGGTGCTGACCGGGTCGAGGAGCTGGTTGCCGAGAACAGTTCTTTGGCGGCGGAGAACGCCCGGCTTGCGGGCGAGCCCGCAGCCACAGCGGCAGCGGCCGCCAGGCTGGCCCGGCACCGGCGACGACGGGCATGCAGGCGCAGGTTTGCTAGCGCACAACCGAGCCTTTTTGGAATGGGCGGGCAAATTGCTCGACCGGTATGAGGCATTGACCGTGGAAAGCTGTGCTTCGGGCGTTCGTCGAGGTCGATGGCGGCCGGGCGCAAGCAGTGATCGGTTTTGCGGCATCCGCAACCTCATCCAAGACCGTGAGGGCCCGGACTGGGTGCTCCACCCCGACGTGAGCGACGGCGGTCCTTCCTCGCACGGTCACGGACTTTTACCGCCTTCGGCCCCCTGGGGAGGCGCCGGCCGGCCCTGTTTGAGCGCCTGCGAGGGAGCCGGGGGGAAGTTGGCGGCTAAGGGCCCGTTGAGGCCCCAGCGGTCGGCGACTATCAGCCAGGCTCCACTGGGTTGCCTCCGGAGCGTTGCTGCCCCCTGCCCGGCGCATGCCGTTTTGGCCTCGCCAGGCAAACCGCTGACTGAGCGGTAGACCAGCACGAGGGCGGTGTCGCCGGCGACGACTGTACCCAGGCAGGTCGCCTCGACGGCCAGCTTCATGCCCGCCAACGAAGCGAGGGCTTCTCGCAGCGCCCCGTGACGGCGTCGGTCGCCGGCGACTACCGACACGACAGCGCCCGGTTCGTAACGCGAGGCGGCAGCCTCGACGTCACCGTCGGAAAGAGCCTCGCACAACAGTTCGAGCGCCTCGGCCGGCGAGCTAGCGCTCGCCGGCGCTATGGCGTCGGGGCTCATGGCTATTAGGCCGTCGGTATGCCGACGAGGTGCAAGAAAGCAACGAAGCCGTCGGTGTTGCCCTTGGAATCGGTGTAAAAACCGACGATCTGACCAGCGTTGTTGAGGCCGTTCACGACCGTGGTGCCGACGCCGGCTGGGTCGTTCAACGTCTCGAACGCGCCGTGCTCGTAAATGAACCCGAAGGTCTTTTTGTGCTGGCCCACGTACATGCCAACCGCGACACCCTCGTCGTTGAGACCGAAGAGCTCGGTCATCTTGGAGCCGGGCACTTCCAGGATCTTCCAAGTGTTAGCTTGCTTTATGAAGCTCGCGACGGTGCCGTTGGCTTCGGTGAAGAACCCCCCGATGGCGCCGTGGTCGTTTATGGCCGTGGCTGTGGCGCTCGAGGCGCCAGGCGGGTTGACTGCCACGAAAGTATTGGTGTAGCGGCTCCACACATAAGCGTGGGGGTTGCCTTTTGCGTCGTTGTAGAACCCTGCTGCTTGGCCATTGTTGTTGATGCCGAGGAGCTGGTTGACCGGGGGTTTGGAAGTCGTGAGCGGGTCAGCGACCGAGCGCAGCACACCACCCTCGTCCAAAAAGCCGTAGTTGGCGCCAGAAGTGGTCGCGTAAAAGCCGACCGTGTTGCCCCAGTCGTTGATAGCGGTCACCTGTGTTTGCTGGCTGGCCGGGTAGTTCTCGTTGGTGAAACGGTCGGCGCTATAGGGGAGGACCGTGTAGCCCTTGTTGGGGTGGGTGGCAGCCGGCGAACCGCTGCCGAAGTAGCCGGCGATCACGCCGAAGTCGTTGATGCCGAGGAGCTGGTTGAAGGTGGGGTCGGCTGGGTCACCGAGGGTGGTGAAGCTGTAGTGCGCAGAAGCGTCCGCTGGGAACGCCGGCGCGCCGAAAGCACTCGTAGTCGCGAGGGCGAGGGCGCCGGTGGCGAGGCCGACAGCTGCGGCTAGGCGGCCGGCGGTTTTGGTGGTGAGCATTTTGGTTTCCTTTCTGTCAGGTAGGTTGGCCGGGTTGGCAGGTCACAACTTCCCTGGCTCCGCTGGGGGCCGTGCAAGGGGTGCAGGGGGGAATGCTGGGGGGCGTCAGGCCTTGGCCAGCAGCTCGCTGCGGAGGCGGGCCGTTTCGGGAGCCGGCCCAACGCCTAAATGGGCTTGCAAATTGGTGGAGAGCTCCTCGTAGTGGCGGAGCGCCCGTGCCCGTTCTCCGAGCCGGGCCAAGCATTTCATGAGCTGACGGTGTGCTTCTTCATCGAAAAGGTCACGGGCGATCGCCCGCTCGTAGACCCCGACGGCGCGCCGGAGCTGGCCTTGGGCGACATGCGCTGCTCCCGTGGCCATGAGCGCAGCCCTGTAGCGCGTGGAGAGCTCCCGCCGGCGCTGCTCAGCCCACTCACCCAGCGCGCTCCCCTCCAGGAACTCCCCCCCATAGAGGCTCAGCGCCCTTTCCAAGTGTGCCAACGCCGCCGGCCCTGCCCGCTGGGCGGCCGCCAGTGCCGACTCAAACTCGCTCACGTCGTAGTAGTGGCAGAGCGCGGCGTTGAACTTGTAGCGCCCTCGGCCGAAGATGACCCACTCCCGGTCACCTAGAGCGCGTCGGAGGTCACGCAAGGCTGTGTGGAGGGCGTTGCGAAGCTGTTCGTCTCCCACGTCTGGCCAAAGCATCGCACCCAGTTGCTCCTTGGTCTTCGGGGGCGAGCTCAAAAGGATGAGAAAGAGCTCGCGGGGCTTGGCCCAGCCCCAGTCCGCCGCGTCCAGCAAGCGCCCTCCGACGGATACTTCCAACGGGCCCAGTGCTTTCACGGCCAGCGCGGGCCGTGGTCGGCGCGCGCTCGGGGCGAGCGCCACCGGGGGTGGGTCAGCCAATGGCTGGCTCGCGAGGCTGGCGAGTTTGTCGAGCTTCATCACTTTGCCCTCTTCGAGGGCTTTCTCGAAGGCCTCTGGGCCGAGGAGCTCCTTTGCCTTTGCCAAGGTTGCCTCGTAATCTCCGATCTCGCAGCGTGGCACCGGCGCGCCAGTCTTTTCCCGAAGCACCTGAGCGGCACCGATTAGCAAAGCAGCTCGCCTGCTGTCGCCGGCGAGCGTATTGGTGGCTGCGAGCGCCTCCAATACGCTCGCCAACCGCCATTGGTCGCCAAGTTCGCGATGGATTTCGAGGCTCTGGTGGAGTAGGCGCCCAGCGAGGCCGGGTGCGCCACGTCGGAGTGCCACCAGGCCAAGTTGGTTGGAGCACCAGGCAACACCTTCCCGAAAGCCGATCTGGGTAGAGATGGCCTGGCTTCGACCGAACAATTCCTCGGCCAGGTCCAAGTCGCCCCTGTAGGAGGCCACGACGCCCAGGCTGAGCAGGGACCAAGCGGTACCCTCGGCATCGCCCTGGTGTTCAAAACCGTCGAGCGCCTCGTTGCAAAGCGCCGCCGCCTCGTCCAGATCTCCTCGCAGCCAGGCCACAAACCCTAGGAGGCCCACTGAAGTTGCAACCCCCAACGCATCGCCAGCCGCCTCGAACAGTTCCCTGGCTTCGCGATGGCGCCGCTCGGACTGCTGGTACCTGCCTTGTTCGCGGGCCACGCTGCCGAGGACTTGGAGCGTCGTTGCAGTACCTTTCGCGTCGTTTAGCTTCTTGTAGGCGCGCAGCGCTGCCGTAAGGCGCCTGACGGCAGCGATGTACTCGCATTGCAGGAACGCGAGCCGGCCACTGGCCCAAAGCGCCTTTGCCTTCGCAGCTTCCTGAACGCCAGGCCCGCCGGCTACCACTGCCCAGTCGAGCCACTCTCGGCCCTCCCGGTAGTGGCCGTGGAGGTACCAAAAGCGGCCGAGCGCGCTCGTGATCTCGAGAGCTGCGCCCGAGTTGCCTACTCGTCTCGCGAACTCGAGGCCGGCGCGGATGTCGTTCAGGTCGTGCTCGAGCCGCTCCAGCTCTACGGCCTGTTCGGCGCCGGTGAGGCGTGGCTCGGCTTGGAGCGCTCGTTTCACGCACCAGGCCAGGTGCTTGCCGAGGTAAGCGTCTTCTTCGCCAGCTGCGCACAGCTTTTCCCTTGCGTACTGGCGGACCGTCGAGAGGAGCCTATAGGAGGCTTCAGCCCCAGTCACGTCTGCGATCACGAGCGACTTGTCGACGAGGCGGCGCAAGGTTGCATAGGTCGCTTCCCCGTCGCCTGCGACTTGGACGACAGCGTCGAGGCCAAAGCTGCCTGCGAACACCGACAGGCGCCTCAGGAGTGCCTGTTCGCTCCCGTCGAGGAGCCGGTGGCTCCAGTCCAACGAAGCCCGCAAGGCTTGTTGGCGGGCAGGCAGTGCGCGCGGGCCGCCGACGAGGAGCCCGAAGATGTCGTCGAGGCCAGCCAAGAGCTGGTTTAGGCTGAGCGTTCGCAGGTTGGCCACCGCCAGTTCGATGGCTAGGGGGAGCCCGTCTAGCCGGTGGCACAGGGAGGTCACCGCCTCCAGGTTGCTCATTCCGAGCGCGAACGATGGCGAAGCGGCCTGGGCCTTCGTGACAAAAGCCTCGACCGCTTCGCTGTGGGAGGCGACCTCGGGTCCTTCTCGGGCGCCGGGCAGGCTGAGCGGGGCAACCTGCCAGACCACCTCGCCCGGGACCCCCAAGGGTTCCCGGCTCGTCACGAGCGCCTTGGTAATGGCCGAACGCCCCAGCAGTTGGGAACAAAATTTCGCAGTGGCATCCGCGACGTGCTCGGCGTTGTCTAGGACCAAGGAGGCGTCTTTAGACCTAAGGGCATCAATCGCGGCCACCAGCGCACCTTCGACGTGGCCTTCGTGGACGCCGAGCGCATCGGCGACTGCGACGTCTACTAGCTCGGGGCCGATAGGTGCCAGGTCGACCCAGTAGTCCGCCTTTGCCGAAGTGGCGAACACCTCGGCCGCCAGCCTCGTCTTGCCGACGCCGCCCGGGCCGACCAGCGTTACAAGCCGCGCCCGAGAAAGCTGGTGGGCAATGCCCTCGACGTCACTGTGCCGACCCACCAGCGGAGCGAGGGCGAGGGGAGCTCGCCTGGGGGGCGCAGTGGGAACCTGCGAGAGCATAAGACATTATTGCCCGCAACGAAGAGCTGAGCGTAGGGCCCAAGCTCTTCGGCACCGGTGGCGGTGCTCCAGTTCTGCAACACGAGCCTCGAGTTTTTCGGCCAACCCTCGCAGTTGCCGGTTCTCGGCCGTCAGACGGGCGTTCTCTGCCACCAAAGTGGT
>JAJZYO010000118.1 GCA_021798075.1 Actinomycetes bacterium | reverse complement strand
AGCGCTGGCAGCAGTGCAAGGTGGCGGCGGTGCGCTGCGGCCGCCTCCACCTCTGGCTGGTACCCGCCACCCACCTCGACGACGAGCTGTGCCGAGGCGATCTCTGCTCGCTGCTTGGCCGACAGGGCAAGGTCTTGCGGCTGGGTACCGGGAGGTACGAGATTGGTCACCTTGACGTCGGGGCCGCCGACATAGCTCACGAGCTGGGCCAGGGGGAAAACAGTGGCTACCACCCGAAGGGGGTGGGTCACCGAGACCTCTGCTTGCGCGGGGTGAGCCTTGGTGGCTGCTGCCCTTCCAGTAGAGGAGCGCCCTCCGCAGCCTGCCAGCGTCGCTGCAGCGACCGCGGCGCCGAGAAGCAGCACTGGCGAGCGCCTCAGGCGAAGGGCCGGACGCGACCGGCCCGGGCGTTTGTGCCGCACGCTTCGAGCATGGCACCAAGCTGGCGCTAACGGCGAGTCGGAACGGCACCACCCCGGTTGGGCTGATAGGTCCGCCTCGCAATAACCTGTAAGAGAGAGAGGTGGTGGTCCCTACGGCCCAGAGTTCAAGTTCGTTCGACGCCGTCGTCATCGGCGGAGGCCCGGCCGGGTACGCGGCGGCCCTGTACGGTGGCCGCCAAGGGCTTTCGGTCGCGCTGGTCGAAAAGGACAAGGTCGGCGGCACGTGCTTGCACCGTGGGTGCATACCGGCCAAGGAGCTCCTGGAGACGGCCGCGGTGTACCGCACCGTGCGGGGAGCGAAGGGCTACGGCATCTCCGTGGACGGGGTGACGGTTGATTTTTCCACGTCCCAGGGCCGAAAGAAAAAGGTCATCGACCAGCAGCACAAGGGCTTACAGGGGCTGCTCAAGAAGTGCAATGTGACTACTTTCATAGGTAAGGGCTCGCTCCAACCGGGTCGGGTCGTGCGCGTAGAGGAGCCTGACGGCAGGTTGACCGAACTGTCCGCGCCGGCGGTGCTCCTCGCCGCGGGCTCTGTGCCTCGGACGATTCCAGGTTTTGACGTTGACGGCAAGCTCGTGCTCACAAGCGATGAGGTGCTCGACCTCGCTACCCTTCCGGCATCGGCTGTGGTGATAGGCGGGGGTGTGATCGGCTGTGAGTTCGCCTCGATGCTGGCTGATATGGGTGTCAAGGTGACGGTCCTCGAGGCGCTCCCAAGCATCCTGCCCGGGGTAGACGCAGATGTCGTTGCGGTCGTCGTCAAGTCGTTCGCCCGGCGGGGCATCGACGTGAAGACCGGTGTCACCGTGAAGGGCCATGACCCAGCAGAGGACGGGCGTTCGACCACGGTACGTTACGAGTCGAGCGGGGGGGCCGCGGGCTTGCCGGTCGACATGGTGGTCGTCTCTGTCGGTCGTCGCCCCTACAGCGACGCACTGGTCACGCCCGGCTGCGGTGTCGACGTCGACGAACGTGGTTTCGTCAAGGTAGACGAGTTTCTCCGGACGAGCGCGGAGGGCGTCTGGGCGCTTGGCGACGTAGTCGCTACCCCGGGCCTGGCCCACGTCGGTTTCGCAGAGGCCATCGTGGTGATGGACCAGTTGCTCGGGCATGACGCCGTCCCCATCGACTACGCCAAGGTGCCCTGGTGCGTGTACACCCATCCCGAGGTCGCCTACGCCGGGTTCTCCGAGCAGGCGGCGAGGGAGGCGGGATACGACGTGGTCACGAAGAAGGACCCGTTCGTCGGTAACGGACGCGCTGCCATCATCGGCGACACCGAAGGCCTGGTCAAGATTGTCGCCGAGAAGCTCCCCGACGGGCGCCCTGGGCGCCTGCTGGGTGTTCATATGGCCGGGCCGTGGGTCACCGAGCAACTCGGGCAGGGCTACCTTGCGGTCAACTGGGAGGCGACCGCCGACGAGGTGGCCCAGTTCGTGCAGCCCCACCCATCTTTGTCTGAGGTGTTCGGCGAGACCATGCTCGCCCTGACTGGAAGAGGTATCCACGTTGGCTGACATCACGATGCCGCAGCTCGGTGAGACGGTGACCGAGGGGACGATCACGAAGTGGCACAAGAAGCCGGGCGATCAGATCGCCGAGGACGAGGTGCTCTTCGAAGTCTCGACTGACAAGGTCGATTCGGAGGTGCCCTCGCCGGTAGGTGGCGTCGTCACCGAGATATTGGTAGCCGAGGGCGAGACGGTGGCGGTGGGGACGAAGCTCGCTGTCGTCGGCGCGGCCGGGGAGGCGGCGGCCGGGGAGGCGGCTGCCGCCGCCGTCGTCGGCGGAGCTGCTGCCGCCAACGGGGCCGGTGCAGCCGCCGGGGCCCAGGCTGGCAGTGGCGTCGCCGCGGCAGGTACCGCGGCGACGCCGGAAGACGGCGCGCCGATACGAGAAGCGGGCGAAGAGCAGGTGGAAGCACCTTCGGTGGCGGCAGCGCCACCGGCAGAAGCGGCGCCACCGGCAGGGGTGGCGGCAGGGGCAGGGGCGGCGTCTTCGGCACCCAGCGCAGTGGGTGCAGGGATGCCCGCTTCGGGGGTGGCGGGCAAGCCCCCCATGGGTGGGCCGTCGAGGCCTGGCGCGCGTCCTTCCGACCAGCGACCCCCGAGCGCGCCCACGCAGGGTGGGCCAGGCAAGCTCCTCTCCCCGGTTGTGAGGCGCCTAATCGCTGAGCACAATCTTGATCCGGCACAGATCCCAGGTTCGGGAGCGGGCGGAAGGATAACCCGGGACGATGTGCTGGCTGTCATTGATCGGCAAGGGGCCAGTGGCAACGGAGCGGTACCCAGCGAGCCGTTAGCCCAGGTCGCTCCGGCCGCCCCATTGACCGCAGCCCCGCCCCGTTCGGCTTACGCCGCTTTCGCGAGTGCCGAGCCGGGTGCGCGGGACACGGTCGTGCCCTTCACCAATATCCGCCGGCGGACAGCCGAACACATGGTCCGTTCGAAGCAGACTTCTGCGCACACCATGGTGGCCGTCGAGATCGACTACACGGCCGTTGAGGCGGCCCGCCTGCCAGCCCGCCGGCGCTTCAAGGAGGCCGAGGGCTTCAGCCTCACGTACCTGCCGTTCATTGCACGAGCGGTCGTCGACGCTCTCGAGGAATGGCCGTACCTCAACTCCTCCGTCGGCGACGACCAGCTGATCGTTCACGGCGAGGTCAACCTGGGCGTCGCCGTCGACCTCGACTTCGAGGGCCTCCTCGTGCCCGTGGTGCACCGGGCAGAAGAAAAGCGCCTGGTTGGCTTGGCGCGTGACATAGCCGACCTAGCGTCGCGTGCGCGGAGCAAGCGGCTTACGATGGATGACATTTCGGGTGGCACGTTCACCCTCACCAACGCGGGGGGCTACGGCACCCTGATCACGGTGCCGGTCATAAACCAGCCCCAGGTGGCCATTCTCTCGACCGATGGGGTGCGCAAGCGTCCCGTGGCTGTGGCACTGCCCGACGGTTCCGACGGCATAGCCATCCACCCGGTGGGCAACCTCGTCATGTCGTGGGACCACCGCGCGGTGGATGGGGCGTACGCAGCAGCCTTCATGGCCAAGGTCCGCGACATCCTGGAGACGCGGGACTGGGCCGCGGAGCTGTAGGTCCTCTCGCTGTGCCAGCAAGCCTCCCGGCCTCGTCGGCACCGGCGCTCTCGGCCTCTTCGGCCCCTGAGCCCGCGGCACTTGAGCCCGCGGCACCAGAGCCCGCGCCACTAGGGCTTCTGGTGCCGGATGGCGGAGCGCTGAGGGCTGCCGAGGGTTCGTCCCGGGTGTCCGGCTTCTCGCTGGTGCCAGGCCGGGTACTCCGCCTTCGCTGGCTGGGTTCGCGCGTCGCCTACCGGGACGCGCACGCCCTCCAGCGAGGCCTCTGGTCTGCTGGGCCACAGGCCGACGACTGGCTGTTGCTGCTCGAGCATCCCCACGTTTACACGGCGGGTGTCCGGGCATCGGCGGACAACATGCTGGTCGACCCCGCAAGCGTCGGAGCTGAGCTGTTGTGGGTCGACCGCGGAGGCGACATCACCTACCACGGCCCGGGCCAGCTCGTCGGCTACCCCGTCCTGTCCGTTCCGAGCGGGCCGGGCGCGACGCCTGGGTACGTCCACGAGCTCGAGCAGGTCATCATCGAGGCGCTCGCCTGTGTCGGCCTTGCGGGCGCCGGTCGCCTCCCTGGTTATCCCGGCGTCTGGGTAGAGCCCGGCGGCGACCGGCCGCGCAAGGTTTGCGCGATCGGCGCTCGCCACAGCCGCCAGCGGACCATGCACGGCTTCGCGCTCAACGTGGCGCCTGACATGTCGATGTTTGGCCACATCGTGCCGTGCGGGATCGTAGGCAAGGAGGTCACCTCACTTGCCGGCGAGGGAGTGGAAGTGAGCGTCGCAGAGGTGGCCGAGGCGGTCTTTTCTGTCGTCGCGGAGCGCTGGGGCGCTGGCCGGCGGGTGGAGCGCCAGGACGCGGCTGGACTTGGGGCGTCGGTAGCAGGTCCAGCGCAGGCCGGTGGGGCCGGCGCCGGCAGCCCTACATCTCGCGGCGACGACAGCCCTACATCTCGCGACCCCGTGTCTCCAGAGCCCATCCGAGCGTCTTCGGGCGCCCAGCCGGTGCGACTCCTGGGCCGCTTGGCCGCCGCGGGAGTGGACGAGGCGTTGCCGCTGGCTACTCGCAAGCCTTCCTGGCTCCGTGCCAGCGCCAGCATGGGGCCTGCATACCGTTCTCTCCGCAAGACCGTGCGGGACCTGGGCCTGGTCACGGTCTGCGAGGAGGCTGGTTGCCCAAACATCTTCGAGTGTTGGGCCGACGGAACCGCCACGTTCATGATTAACGGCGACCGCTGCACCCGTGCCTGTGGCTTTTGTGAGGTGAACACTGCCAAACCCCTTGCCCTCGACCCATTGGAGCCCGAACGGGTGGCCGAGGCGGTCTCCCGGCTGCACCTGGCCCACGCCGTGATCACCTGCGTGGCGCGTGACGATCTACCCGACGGTGGGGCATCTGCGTTTGCCGCCACGATCAGGGCAATCCGCGAGCGTTGCCCAGGCACGGCCATCGAAGTGCTCGTATCCGACCTGAAGGGTGACCCCGCCTCATTGGAGACGGTGTTCCAGGAACGGCCCGACGTATTCAATCACAACGTGGAAACTGTCCCTCGCCTACAGCGGGCGGTTCGGCCTTCGGCGTCCTACACGCGCAGCCTGGCTGTCCTCGCTCGCGCGGCCGGCGCCGGCCTGACGACAAAGTCCGGTGTGATGGTCGGCCTCGGTGAAACTGAGAGCGAGATTATCGGTGTTTTTTCGGACCTTCAGGCGATCGGGGTCAGCATCGTAACGGTAGGCCAGTACCTCCGCCCGACTTCCCAACATCTGCCCGTAGCTCGCTGGTGGGCACCGGCAGACTTCACTCGCCTCTCCGAAACCGGCCGGGCGCTCGGGATCCGCCAAGTGGTAGCAACCCCGCTCACGCGCTCGTCTTATCACGCCCGCCAGGCGGCCGAGGGTGCAGCCGGCGGGGACGCCGGCGTTCGCGCGGCCACGAGGTTCACCGCGTGAGCGCCGCCACCCCCTTTGCCGCCCGTCTGGCCCGTGCCCGCAAGGCGATGGTTGCCGCTGGCGTCGATGCCCTCCTCATCTCCCTCGGTGCCGACCTCCCCTGGCTCACCGGGTACTGGGCGATGCCGCTCGAACGCCTAACGATGCTTGTAGTACCGGTGGCCGCCGGCGGCGAGGCGACGCTCGTCGTGCCCGAACTCGAGGCTCCCCGTGTCGTGCCCGTACCAGAGGTGTTCGCTCTGCGGCCGTGGGCGGAGGCTGAAAACCCCGTCGAGATAGTCGCCTCTCTCGTACGCGCTTCGACTGGACCGGCGCCGGCGCTCGCGATCGGGGATAGGACCTGGGCTACCTTCGTGCTCGGTTTGCAGGAGGCACTGCCTGGCTCCAGCTGGCGTCGGGCCTCGCTAGTGACCGGACCGCTCCGGGCGGTCAAAGACGATGCCGAGATTGCGGCCCTCGCCCGTGTCGCAGAGTCGGCCGATAGGGTCGCGGCTGCACTCCTTGCCGGCGATATCCCCTTGGTGGGGCGTGCCGAGCGCGAAGTCTCGGCCGAGATCTCAAGGCGTCTCGTGGAGGAAGGCCACGATCACGTCAACTTTGCCATCGTGGCATCGGGGCCCAATTCCGCAAGCCCTCACCACGAGGCTTCCGAAAGGGTGATAGGTAAGAACGAACCCGTCGTTTGTGACTTCGGTGGTTCGATGCGTGGGTACTGTTCGGACATGACAAGGACCGTTTTTACCGGTCCACCTCCGGCGGAACTGCGCCACATTTACGACGTCGTGGCTGAGGCGCAGGCCGCCGGCGTGGTAGCCGCGCAGTTGAGCCGCCCGTGCAGCGAAGTCGACCGAGCCGCTAGGTCGGTCATCGAAAATGCCGGCTATGGTCGCTACTTTGTGCACCGCACCGGTCACGGCATCGGGCTGGAGGAGCACGAAGACCCCTACATGGTTGACGGCAATGACGAACCCTTGGCCGCTGGCAACGCTTTTTCTGTCGAGCCCGGTATTTACGTGCCTGGAAAATGGGGCGTGCGCATCGAGGACGTTGTTGTCGCCACGCCCGATGGCCCCCGACCCCTCAACCGGGAGAGC
>JAJZYO010000117.1 GCA_021798075.1 Actinomycetes bacterium | reverse complement strand
GCTGATGCGGGCCAGCGTGGCTTCGTCTACGTCGACCGCGTCGAGGAGGGTGCCCCGCCGCACCTGCCACGCCGCCGCCACCTCCACCACCGCTTTGCTGCTCAACAGGGCGGCCGCCTGCACCGCTGCGCCGTAAGCGACAAGCTCGCCGGCCTCCACGACCAATACCGGTCGGCCCGAAAGGCGCCGCACGGTCTCCTGCCAGACCCGGCCCCTGGCGCCACCGCCCACCAGCAACAAAGGTGCCCCCTTGTCCTGCGGCGCCCAGCGATCGAGCAGGGAAGTGGCCTCGAGCAGCGTAGCCACCAGCCCTTCGTAGGCGGCCTGCAGCACGGAGCGCTTGTCCGTCTCGTAGCGCAGGCCGGAGAGCGTGCCAGTGGCCAAGGGCACGTTGGGGGTCCGCTCACCCCCCATCCAGGGCAGGAACACCACCTCTCCCGACGGCGCCACGTCCTCCCGGTCGAGGCCGAGCCAGCCAGACACCTGGTCGATGGCGACGGTGGCGTTGAGCGTGCAGGCGAGCGGCAAGTACCGGCCGTCGGCGCCGGCAAACCCGCCACGGTCCCGGTCGCGTCCGCGCTCGGGGCCTCCGCCGGGGCGAAGACCGTGCCGGAGGTGCCGAGCGAGACGCCGGCCTCGCCGGGCTGGACCGAGAGGGCGAGGGCGGCTGCCGCGTTGTCGCCGGCTCCGCACGCCACGGGTACGCCTCGGGCGAGCCCGAACTGCGCCGACGCCGAGGATCTCACCTCGCCGGCGCTACCCTCGGGCCCGAGGACCTCGGGCAGGTGCTCGAGGGGCAGGGCCACCGAAGGTAGGTCGAGCACGCCGGCCTCATAGGACTCGGTCACCGGGCTCCACCAACCGGTCCCCGAGACATCGCTCCTGTCCGTGAAGAAGCCCCCCGAAAGCCGGTACGTGAGGTAGTCGTGGGGTAACAGGACCTTGCGGGCGGAGCCGGCGACGTCGGGTTCGTTGCGCCTGAGCCACGCCCAGTGCGCAACGGTGAACGAGCTTGTGAGCACCGAACCAACTCTCTTCGCGCATTCGTCCGGGCCACCGAACGCCTCGACCAGCCAGGCGGCATCAGGCGCGCCCCGGGTGTCGTTCCACAAGGGGGCCTTGCGGAGCGGCACGCCGGCGCCGTCGAGCACGACGAGGCCGTGCTGCTGGCCACCGATGGAAATGGCCGCCACCTCGCCCGCCCGCCCGGTCTTGTCGAGTGCCTCGGCCAGGGAGGCTTCCCACTCGCGCGGGTCGGTCTCGCGCGCCCCCCCGGTGCCCTCGACCGGATGGCTGGCGGCACCGGCCGCCACCAACCGGCCGTCCTCTGCGTCTACGACGAGGACCTTGGTCGACTGGGTGGAGCAGTCGACGCCGGCGACGAGGGCCACTGCCCCTAGCGTGCCGGGCCGACGGTCGCCCTGACCGCCACGACAGAACTCTGGGAGTAACCCGCGACACCGCCCGACAGCTTGACCACCTGCTCCTGCTGGATGTCTGCAGCAGAAGAGCCCGTCGCAAAACGGAACTCCCCCGGCTCTACCACGAACTCCATTTTTTCATCGTAGAAGGCGAGGCGGCTCGGGTGCACGGAGAAGCGGACGGCCGCCGCTTGGCCCGGGCGTAGGGCCACCCGCGCGAAGCCGACCAGCTGCCGCTCTGGTCGTGCCACCGAAGCGACGAGGTCCGACACGTACAGCTGCACGACCTCCTCGCCCTCACGTTCACCGGTGTTTTTGACCGTGAGGGAGACCGTTATGGGAGAAAGCGTGTCCGTCGCTGCAACCGAGAGCCCCGACTGCTCGAAGGTCGTATAGCTGAGGCCGTGCCCAAAGGGGAACAGCGGGGTGTGGTCGCAGTCGGTATAGCCCCCGTAAAACATGGAGCGTGCCCCACCCGAGCGGTGGCTGTAGTAGAGCGGGACCTGGCCCACTGCCCTCGGCAGGCTCACGGCAAGCTTTCCTGCCGGCGGGCACCTGCCAGTGAGCACGTCAGCGAGGGCGTTGCCCCCCTCCTGGCCGAGAGGCCAGGAAACTAGCAGAGCAGAGGCCTTCTCGGCCACCCCGGCCAGGGTGTGCACCCGGCCGCTCATCACCACCACGACCGTGGGGGTGCCGGTGGCGGCCACTTCGGTCACGAGTTCTTCCTGCACGCCTGTGAGGCGCAGCTCGACGGCATCGCGCGCTTCGCCGACGGTGGAACCCTTCGAGAGCCCCGAGCGGCCCCCGACGACGACGACTGCCACGTCGGCCGCTTCGGCCGCTGCCACTGCGGCCCCGAAACCTCGGCGGTCGTCGCCCGAGATCTCGCAGCCCTTTTCGTAAGTGACCGATGTACCCGGCCCGAGCGCCTTCTTCAGCCCAGCGAGCGGCGTGACGTGGTCGGTGTAGTACCAACCGGGCTGGAAGGCACCCTTGCCGCTCGGTAGGTAGATGAGCGCGGACGACCCGTCACCGTCGAGCTTCGCCGATTCCTCGGCAGAGCGTTCGAGTAGCGCCTCCTGGTGAGCCGGGTAGTGGTAATCGCCTTGGAGCAGGCGCTGGTCGTCGGCCGCCGGGCCTATCACGGCCAGACGCCCCAGGCCCGGGCGGAGCGGCAGGGTGCCGTCGTTGGCGAGCAGAACGATGCCCCGCGCCGCAGCCCTTCGTGCGAGCTCGACGTTGGCCGGGCCCTCGAAAACGGCCGCCGACAGGCCCGGCTCAACGTACGGCGACTCGAACAGCCCGAGGCGCACCTTGGCCGTGAGCACCCGACGGACGGCGGTGTCTACTACCTCCATCGCTACCTTGCCGGTGGCGACCGCGCCTCTGAGGGGCTCGCCGAAACAGTCGAGCGCCGGCAGCTCGAGGTCGAGGCCCGCGGTGAGCGCCCTTATGGCGGCCTCGGCCCGGTCGGCAGCCACTCTGTGGTAGGTGCGGAGCAGGTCGACTGCGAAGTAGTCGGCGACGACCAACCCGTCGAAACCGAGCTCATCGCGGAGCAGCTCGGTCAGGATCTGGCGCGAGCCACTGCCGGGAAGGCCGTCGATGCAGCTATATGAGCTCATTATCGAGGCGAGGCCGGCATCGCGAATAGCCGCAGCGAAAGGCTCCGCATATACCTCTCGCAGTTCCCGCGGCCCGAGCTGCACGGGGGCGTGGTTGCGGCCCCCCTCCGACAGGCCGTGCGCCAGGAAGTGCTTGCCGGTCGCCAGAACTCCCTCCGAAAGGTCGGCCGTCTGCATGCCCCGCACGTAGGCGGTGCCGAGGGTGCCGGCTAGGACGGGGTCCTCGCCATAGGTTTCCTCCACCCGCCCCCAGCGCGGGTCGCGGGCCACGTCGAGCACGGGGGCAAGGCTCTGGCGGACGCCCACGGCGAGCAATTGCCGGCGCACGGCCGAGGCCACTTCCTCGACCAGCGCCGGATCCCACGTGCACGCAAGGCCGAGGGCCTGGGGGAACACCGTGGCGTCACGCGCGCAGTAGCCGGCCAGGGACTCCTCGTGCACGATGACCGGGATGCCGAGGCGGGTGCGCTCGACGACGAGCTTTTGGATCTGGTTGAGCAGCTCAGCGCTCTGCGCCGGGTGGAGGCCCGTCGTCGCGCCGATCCGGGTCACCTGGCCCACGCCGTGGCGCACCACTGCCAGAGCCGCGTCCTCGTCGAAGCGGTCGCCCGATATGAGGTCGGGGAACTCGACGGCGCCCAGTTGGGCGAGTTTCTCGTCTGGCGTCATGCGCGCCATGAGATCGTCGACGCGCTCGTCCACCGAACGCGCCGGGTCCGAATAGGCGTAAGTAGTCACGTGCTCACCTCAGAGCATGTCGCGGAGTGAAGCTTCACCATTATGGCTTGGTATGGCCTGGCCCACCGAGGCCGGCTGGGCCCTTCCGGGACACCGAGGGGGAGGCGCACCGAAATGGGCCCGACCGGCCGCCGGCTTGCCCGCTTGCCCGCCGGGGGTTTGAGCGGGGGCGCGCAAGACCTGTGCCAATTTGAAAATTGCGCCACTAGAGACTGTCGTGCTACCGGATGTCGACCGGGGCGGGGCGCCGGGGTCACTTACTCCATCATCCCCCTGGTCGTGTGTTCGAAAGTTTCGACCACCAAAAGAATAGTTCGAGGTTCGTGGTCATCTTCGCGCCCGGCGCTATTTCTGTCAAGTGCGCCCCGGCGGATTGAACCTCTCGTCCCTCGTTGCGCTCGTCCGCTTGCCAGCGACTAAGCCCTGGGCCCTTGCGCGAGCACGGCTACCGAAAGAGTTTCGCTCCCCTCAGAGCGGGCTACGCTTGGCTGGATGTCCCCGCGCAGTAAGGAGCAAGCTGGCCTCGCTCAGGCTGGCGCCGGGCGCAGGCAACGGGTCACGATAGCCCACATCGCCCTGGCCGCTGGCGTTTCGCCATCAACGGTCTCCAAGGTCTTGAACGGCAACGCCGAAGTGTCCGCTACCACGCGCCAGCGGGTCCAGGTCCTCCTGGCCGACTTGGGCTACGAGCGCCGTTCCTCCGCACAGGCGGGTACCCCGCCTCTTGTCGACCTCATCTTCCAGGAGCTGGAGAGCCCCTGGGCCATGGAGATAATCAAAGGTGCTGTTGCGGCGGCCGCGGGGGTTGGCCTCAACGTCGCCCTCACCTCCCTGTCGGAGCACGGCAGCGCCCGGTCCTGGCTCGACCACGTCTGCGCCCGGGGCACACGAGGGGTCATCCTCCTGCTCGCCAGCCTGGACAAGCGGCACAAGGCGGAACTTCGTTCTCGCGGCCTGCCCTTCGCCGTGGTCGACCCGCGCGGAGAGCGCGACCCTACCGTGACGACGGTAGGGTCGACCAACTGGGCGGGCGGCTTCAGCGCGACACGCCACCTGATCGAACTGGGCCACCAGCGTATAGGCATGATCTCGGGCCCGATCGACCTGCTGTGCAGCCGCGCCCGCATGGACGGCTACCGCTCCGCCATGGAATCAGCGGGCCTCTCGATCGACCCCGACCTCATGGCGTGGGGCGACTTCCACGTAGACGGGGGGTTCAAGGCAGCCATGGCCATGCTCTCGCTCCCCGCCCGGCCGAGCGCCATCTTCGCCGGCAGCGACCTGCAGGCGCTCGGGGTCTTGGAGGCTGCCCGGCTCCAGCACGTCCGTGTCCCCTCGGACCTCTCCCTGGTCGGCTTCGACGACCTACCCCTCTCGACGTGGACCTCCCCCCCGCTCACGACCGTGCGCCAACCGCTCGCCGAGATGGCTTCAACGGCGGTGGGCTTGGTGCTCGGGCTCGGCCGTACCGAAGGTACCCAGGGCCAGAGCGTCGAACTCGCCACGAGCCTGGTCATCCGAGAGACCAGCGCCCCACCGCACTAGTTCGACCGCCAGGTGCACGCCGTCCCGGGCCGCCGGCACCGGTTGGCTCCCGCCAGTACCTGTGGTGCGTTGACACGCCACCCGTCGGGGCGCGATGATCAGATCGCTCGAACGGTTCCGCCCAGGTACGAAAACTTTCGTAAACAGAGTGAGTCTCGGAGCAGGAAAGGGGGTAGCGCGAGACGTGGTGAGCGGCTCGGTGCCCACCGCCAAGTCTCCTCGCGCGCTCGGAGCCCGAGTGACTTGCGAAACGGCAAATAACAAGACGGAGGAGCAAAAATGAGACAATCCCACCACCCCAAGCACAGCCCGGGGAACCCCAGGCCTGTGACCCGCACCGCCGGGGCAGCCCTTTTGGCCACCGCGGCGGCTTCCCTCGGCATGGGTGCGGTCGGGCTAGCACCCGCGAGCGCCACCAGCCGTAACGTCGCACGCGCCCACAGCGTAGCCAAGGTCCCCATCACGCTCTGGACGCTCACTTCCAACACCAATGAGCAAAAGGCCGAAACTGCAGCGATCAACGACTTCAACAAGAGCTACCCGGGCGGCGACGTGCAGGTGGACTACGTCGAGAACACCGCTTACAAGACCAAGATCGCCGTCGCCATGTCGGCCCACCACCCTCCCACTGTGTTTTGGACCTGGGGCGGGAGGATCTTCGACGCCTGGGCGCAAGCGCACCAGGTCACACCGATCACCTCCCAGCTCAACAGCGACCCAGCCTGGAAAAACGCCTACCTGAAAGGAGCCTGGCCCCTCATATCCTACAAGGGCCAGATCTACGGCGTCCCCGCTAGCGGCCCGGGGATCGAGCTCATGTTTGCTAACCAAGCTGTCCTCGACAAGGCCGGGGTGCGATCAGTCCCCACGACCTGGGGGCAGTTCATGCACTCCGCCGCCGCGGTGAAGAAGACGGGGGCCTTCCCTATTTCCCTGGCCGGCGCCACCGAGTGGCCCGAGATGATCTGGCTCCAGTACCTCACCCTTCGCTACGGGGGCCCCCAGGTCTTCAACAACATCGCCGCCGGCAAGCCCAAGGCCTGGGACAACCCGGCTTTCTTGAAGGCTGCCGAAGCCGTCCAGATGCTGGCCAAGGACGGCTATTTCGAGACCGGCTACTCGGCCGTCCACTGGAGCTCCGGCCAGACCGACGAGCTCATGGCGGCAGGCAAGGCCGGTTTCCAGGCCATGGGCAACTGGGACTACGCCTCGATGCTCCACGTGGCGCCCAAGTTTGCCGAGTCCCCTGACTACAAGTTCGCCACCTTCCC